>DATMHB010000208.1:0-5490 GCA_035555175.1 Flavisolibacter sp.
GCTAACACCTAATGATCTGCCCGTTGATGCTCATGAATTGATAGCCATGTGCGCACCAAGACCGGTATTTATCAGTTCGGGCTCTCCCCTTGTAGAAGGCCGGTGGGTGGACGCAAAAGGAATGTTTCTCGGAGGCGCCTATGCAGGGCCTGTATATCGGCTGCTGGGAAAAAAGGATCTAGGCACAATGGATCCGCCTGCCATTGAAGAGGGATTGACGGACGGAGAAATTGCTTTCCGGCAACATGCAGGTGGACATACGACGGGACCGAACTGGCCTGCATTTATCTCCTTTGCCACAAGGTATTTCGACAAATCAAATTCTCAACCTTCTAAGAAAGCAAAATGA
The DNA here is from genome assembly GCA_035555175.1 of Flavisolibacter sp. Lineage (GTDB taxonomy): Bacteria > Bacteroidota > Bacteroidia > Chitinophagales > Chitinophagaceae > Flavisolibacter. Next base: position 350 of record DATMHB010000208.1, read on the forward strand.
AACAGCTGTTATCGACGATCAATAAAATTATGTTTCCAACATGCGTCTTGTTTATGATGGCGTGCAAAGAAAGCAGGCAACTTCAAACAAAAGGCGCCGGCAGCTTTGATTCCACGCTGGGATTGAAAGATTATTACAGGGATTATTTCCCTGTTGGCGTGGCCGTATCGCCACGCGCACTAAGAACGGAAGAGGCGAACCTGATTGTAAAACAGTTCAACAGCCTTACACCGGAAAATGCCATGAAGATGGGGCCCATCCATCCAGCGGAGAATGAATATAACTGGAAAGATGCCGACAGCATCGTGGCATTCGCTCAAAGAAATGGCATGAGGGTTAGGGGACACAATTTGTGCTGGCATAATCAGGCGCCCGCATGGATGTTCAAAGGAAATGATGGACAGGCAGTAAGTAAAGAAGTTTTACTGAACAGATTAAGGGATCATATCATGAATGTCGCAGGGCGGTATAAAGGAAAAATTTATGCCTGGGACGTAGTGAATGAAGCCATCTCAGATAAGAAGGATGAATGGCTGCGCAATTCTGAATGGCTGAGGATCTGCGGCGAAGATTATATTGCCAAAGCTTTTCAGTGGGCACATGAGGCCGATCCGGCTGCCCTGCTTTTTTATAACGATTACAATGAGATCGGAGCTGAGAAAAGAGAAAAAATATTCAGGCTGGTGAAGGGATTGAAGGATGCCGGGGTTCCCATACATGGTATCGGTCTGCAGGCCCACTGGGCGGTCAACGAGCCTTCGCGCGAACAGCTCGATAGTACATTAAAGCGATTCAGCGAGCTGGGATTGAAGCTTCAGATCACAGAAATGGATATTTCGGTCTATCCGAAAGAACATAATGCAAGAGAGCGCAGGCCGGGTGATGAGAACGCAGAGTTCTCAATGGAGAGAGAACAAAAGCAGCAAGAAGTTTATAAAATGTGCTTCGAGCTGTTCAGAAAATACCGCAACAATATTTCGGGTGTTACATTCTGGAATATTTCTGACCGCCATAGCTGGCTGGATGATTTTCCTGTGCGAGGAAGAAAGGATTATCCCTTGTTGTTCGATCGCGAGCTGAAGCCGAAGAAGGCGTATTGGCAGGTGGTAAAGTTTTAAAAAATATTGTCGTTTGCCATTCGTAATGCAGAACGCATTCACCTTAGAGGCTTTTACCTATAAAGAAAAAAGGAAAGGGAATGACCGCACTAAAAGACGATGACTATAAGATAGTGCCGAAAAAGAATTGAACTCTTTAATAGATTATTTTGTAAAAACGGTACGGGTATCTTGGCATTAGCGGCGATCAGGTCATGTGCAGACAAATAAGAAGCCAGGCCTATGACCATTAAAACAAATGTCATATATTGATCAAACGCGTGAAATCAAACCACGCTTTACTCCTTGCGCAGCACTAAGACCAAACACGCCTATGAGAAAAACTGCACTTCAATTAACTTTATTCGGTTTGCTGTTTTCCTGTCGCTCTTCCGACGCGGTCACCGTTCCAGATAACGCCAATGCTGGCATGAAGGCAGAGGACACATCAGCGCCAGCGGCGCGCGTTATAATTCAAGATGAAGCTCAGCAAGCTTCTAGCGTGGCAACCCATTTGAAAGATACAATAACGATTGAAGGAAACTTCGTTATATTCCTGCTGCCCGACAGCGCGCGGTTTGCCAGTTACGAAAACGAGGATGAAAATGTATACACCGCTGATAGCGACTTTGGTGCTGGCGTATCAGAAACTATTGACAGCATGAAGACAGCTGGCAAATACAAACACATCCATTATTCCACTACTGAGAAAAGATTTATTATGGTGAACGGCAATGAGCATAGCCCATCCGTGATCGATAGGGATACGATCAGTTACGGGGTTGTTTTGATAGCAAAAGATAAGCCGGCAAGGACCATCAGTTTTTTGCATAGTGGAAATTACCTGTCAGATATAGATGATTATTTTTTCAACAATTAGATGCTGTGACTCCACGCTACAAAAAAACATCGGCTGCTGTCAACTAGAGGGTTTTGTTGGCTAAAATACCAACGGCCAACAATCATGAGCGGCAGCCCAACAGGTACAATGGCTCATCGATCATCGGGCTTGTTAGCGGCCACCGTTGCGCTGGTTTTGTGGCGAGCAACCAAACCCTGTCCCTAACCGTATCTCCATTACACACCGTCTCTGCCGCCGGGTCTTTCCAGAACAACTGCAATGCGCAATCTCAAATGCCAATTGTATGAATTCAGTTGCAGAAGAACCTTTGTGTTGGTCGCAGGAAGTACTGTTGTTGTACAGCCTGTTGCAAACGTTCCCTTGCGTAATGGCATCTGCATAAGAAACTGCAATAAGGAGGGCGCCAGAGGTTGCGCGCGGGCTTCAATCAAAACCACGCAAGAGAAGTGACATCAAATTTCTCAGTTAAAACGATTATTATGAAAAAGCTTGCTCTCTTATCGATCGCGCTCTGTTTGTTCGGCACAGGAAATGCGCAGGACAATTATTCCAGTCATTCAGCCACAGCAAAACATTTGATCTGGAGCGTTGGCATCAATCCTTCAATTCCGGTCGGCCACTTCAATGACTATTCAAGCTTTGGCCTTGGGGCGAATGCCCAGGGAGAATATAAGCCGGGACGTGCGGGAATCACAGTCAACTTTGGCTATATCGATTATTTTGGAAAGACGAAGAACGGAGTTTCGTACAGTGATTTTAAATACTGGCCTCTGATGGGAGGACTGAAATATTACCTGGGCACTTCCTACCTCCATGGTCAGCTGGGTGCCGGCTTTGGAAGCAAGGGACTGGGTACCAGCTTCTGGTACGGAGCAGGATACGGATTCAATTTTGGTAAGACCGTTGACCTTGAATTGCAATACATGGGGTGGAAGCAGGATCTGATTTCAGGCAGCACCGGAACAACAGGGTATGGCGGAGGCACAGGTGGAACCGGTGGTACGGGTGGTGGCGGCGGCTATGGAGGCCATTATCCGACTTTCGGGTTAAGACTGGGCTTTAATTTCTAAAATGGTGAGGAGATTGATAGCCACCAACCCGCAAAGCACGGCGGCGCTGATTACAAGGTTGTTTCTTGCCGTCGCCGTGTTTCCGCATGGCGCTCAAAAACTGCTCGGTTGGTTTGGAGGCTATGGATTTTCGGGAACAATGACCGCGCTGACTCAGCAAATGAGTTTACCTGGTATCATCGCGTTCCTTGTCATTATCATAGAGTTTTTTGGACCAGTATTTTTGGCTGCCGGACTGTTGACCAGAATGGCCGCTTTTTCGATCGGCGTAGAATTTATTGGCATTGTCCTTACGGCACATATCCATAACGGATTTTTCATGAACTGGTACAAACAGCCAAACAAAGGCGAAGGACTTGAATATTTTATTCTATTGTTTGGATTGGTCATCACTGCGTTGATCTTAGGAGGCGGCAGGGCAAGTGTTGATGCGGCATTAATTCCGCAAAGAACGAATTGATTCTGGACTCTAAGGATCAGCAACAGATAACGCAAGTGGGCAAAATATCGAAACAGACGCATGTGGTACGTACGCGAAAAATTCTGCAATGACGCCATTGAAATCCTGACGTTTGTCAGGTTATAAAACGGTACGCAAACTTTCGATGTATTTATAGCCGCTTCCCGTGTTTAAAAAAAGCACGGTCTGGTCACGTTGCACACTTCCATTTTGGGAGAGCTTTTCAATTGCCTTCCAGGCCGCGCCGCCTTCCGGCGACAGCAAAACGCCTTCTGCCTGCGCCACTTCGCTAACTCCATCAATAATCTCCTTCTCAGTTACTGTCACTACCTCTCCGCCTGAAGCATCGATCACCTGCCGCATCAAATCCATTCCAAACGGAAAAGGCACGGCAAGACCGCTTGCCACCGATGGCTTCGCAGAAAAACTTTCCTTCCATCCATTACTGTTTTTTATGGCTGCAACAAGAGGCGCACAATTCTCCGGCTGCACTGCCATCATCCGCGGCAAGGGGGCCTTAATCCAGCCCAGGGTCAACATTTCGCGGAAGGCTTTCCAAATTCCGATCAACCCGGTCCCTCCGCCTGCCGGATAGATGATCACACCGGGCAATTGCCAATTGAATTGTTCCGCGAGCTCATAGCCCATTGTTTTTTTGCCTTCCAGTCTGTATGGTTCTTTCAAAGTAGAAACGTCGAAATGATCTTTTGTCTTTTTTATTTCTTCCACCTTTCTTGCGCAATCATCGATCAAACCCTTTACAAGAATTACCTCAGCTCCGTACAGTTGGCATTCGTTTTTAAAAACAGCAGGTGTATGATCAAGCATTACGACGATACATTTCATGCCCCCCTTTGCACAATATGCGGCAAGTGCGCCTCCGGCATTCCCGGCTGTCGGAATAATCAATTTATCTATGCCCAGCGCTTTGGCCCTGGATACTGCAACGCTGATACCTCTGGCCTTGAATGAACCGGTTGGGTTATACCCTTCGTCTTTGATCCAAATAGAAATGCCCTTTTTTTCTGAAAGGTTTTTCAAAGAAAGCATCGGTGTCATTCCTTCTCCCAGGGAAACAATGTGCTTGCGGTCAATGACCGGAAGTAGTGAAAAATATCGCCACATTGTCGTATCGCATGCATCAATCAGCTCTTCCTTCGCATAGGCATCAAGGTGATAGGTTGCAAGCAGAGGCTTCTGGCAGCAGGTGGCAAAAGATTGGATCCGATCAGCTGGATATAGTTTATTGCACGAAGAACAAACAAGGGTATCAAAAAGGTTGGCAGCGATCTTCGTTTTCATAAGAAACTATTATAGCAATAGCCGTCACGGGTAAGATACGAATTAATCGGGTAAGGGTCCGCCTACGAAGCTTAAAAGCATCCGCGGTCTCAATGTGTTCCAAATATTTTTGAAGATGTTCATCCATCATTCGTCGTGCGAAAAAATAAAATCGAAGTATACACCTGGTTTAAACAGAACCTGATGAGTTTGCGCTGCACCGTACAAGCCATCATGCATCAGCATCCAAACACAATAGCGGCAATGACCACGATCAGAATAAAGACCAGGATGTAGTTGAAGGGCTCGTGTTTCGTGACTTCAAAAAAGTGGTCTGATGCTGAAGCGCGGCCATCAAAGCGGCCATGTGC
>DATMHB010000209.1:0-3063 GCA_035555175.1 Flavisolibacter sp.
CTGTTCTTCCAGCACCTCTCGCTGTTTTCTTTCATCACGCAGGTTAGTGAGGTAGGCGATAAGCAGCGACAAGCCCACCTGGAACAGCGTACTGAGCGAAAATGAAAAAAGGATGAGACCCGTTGTGAATTCCTTCCTTTGCTTTTCAGCGGCGGGCGTGAGGAAAGTGTAAGAAAGGAAAAGATAAGTTCCCAGCGCAATTACCGCGAATACGGCATACTTAATGAATTGTATCGAATTCTGCCTGGTGACGATGAGCCGGTAAAATCCATTGAGAGAAAAATAATAGAAGAACACCGAAAACAAAATGCCTGCACACTGAGAAAGCATATGACGCCAGGTCAATATTTTATGCCAGTCGAACCCTTTTCCGGCATCGGCGGGAGCGATGGATGCGAAGACGATTCCGATCAGGCCAAAAAAAATATAGATCGCCAGCACCACCCAAAAGACCTTCCAAAATGCGTATCGTTTTTTTGTTTTCATTGAGTTTGACTCCAATACAAACAACCAATTTAATTATTTAATCGTACTCTGTTGAATGCGTGAAAAAAACAAAATCGCCAGGTTGTTCACGGAACCCGGCGATTGTAATCTTTACTATTGTCCTATACCAAGCCCGGTACCTCCACCCTGTGATCTCTTGTTCTCTTCTTCGATGCTGGTAGAGCGCTGTCTAGCGGCCTTTACCTGATTGCTTCCGAAGCGATAGATCAGGTTCAGCTTGAATTGGCGACTCTCCCAATTGGCATGGAAATCTCCTTTTTGTCCTGCAAATTCAGTTGAACCTCTGAACCTCAGCGTGTGGAAAATATCACTGACAGAAGCTTTTACGGTTGCCTTTCCTTTCATTAGCTGTTTCTGTACGCCACCGTCAATGGCCCAAAGGGATTTCGATCGGAAGGCACCCTGCCAGATAGTAGGGGCATTATAGAAGCCTGATAATTCCGCCGTCCAGGTTTTTGCAAACTTCAATGTATTCTGTGCATACAGGTTGAAGGCGAAGGCACTGAGGTCAACCACCCGGCCCGGACCATAGTTGGCTTTGTATTTCGAGTAATTCGTACTGATGTTTCCAAACACGCTATACGATTTGTAAGAGAAAGGATAGCTGATATTCAGGCTCATGATATCCTGCGATGCCAGGTTACGCTTTGAAATGAAGGCCTTTGTTCCTTCTGCCGTATCCGGCAACATAACAAACATGTCCTTGACGTGACTATAATTCAACGTCGTATTTAGTCTATACTTGTACGTGTGTGTAATGCCTACGCTGTTCGTGTATTGAGGCCTCAGGTTGATGTTCCCTTTCTGAAACGTATATTCATCGAGCTTGAATTCAAAAGGGTTCAGGTCCTGGTAAACAGGGCGGTCAATTCTTCTGCTATAGCTCAGGCTGACCTGGCTCATTGGGTTTTTGTTGAAAGTAATAGCGGCACTTGGGAACAGGTCGGTATAATCCCGTTTGAAAGTAGAATCGTATTTACTATAACCTGAACCTGAATTTCTTTGTCCGGTAGAAGTGCCTTCCGAAATTGTATTTTCTGCGCGCAGACCCGCCTGCACCATCACGCCCTTCAGCTGGCGGTTATAGTTGATATAAGCCGCATTGATATTTTCTTTATAGCGGAAGCGGTTGCTGCGGTCTTTATCCAGTTCTGCCCCGCTGTTATAAACATTGTAACGCTGAAAATCGTTATCGGTGTTGACATAGCCGGTTTTGCCGCCGAATCCAAGCTTGCCTTTTTTGAAATCCTGCTCCCAATCCACTTTTACCGAATTGATGGTGATATCCGTCGGGGCGATCATATCATAGATCACACTACGGATAAGCGTCTGGCCTGAAGGATCATAGTAATAGTTCGGCTGATACTGATCGCTGTTGTTATGAAAAACGCCACGGTCGGCATTTACGGTAAGGCTTTTGCCCTTTGTTCCGGTGTAGCTGTAGTTGAGGTTGACATTGACATTTTTTCGCGTCATATCACTTCTGTTATCTGAGACAAGAATGCGGTCAACTGTGTTCGTAGGCAGATAGGTAATGGGGGTGCGGCCCATATTCTTTACTACAGGATCGGCAATGGTTCCATTGGTCATTATTCCGATCGTGCTTTTCTTATTGATGAAGTAGTCTACGCCCGCTTTATAATTCTGGCTCTGGTTGTGCATCCTGAAGGTGCCGTCCTGGTTGAAAGAGGAGTCGCCAACGGTACGGTGCAGCGAGATATGCGAAATATTGTCGCCCTGGCTATAGTTATAGGTTCCGAAGATGTTCATCTTTTGGTTCCGGTAATTGAAAGTAAGACCCGTATTGTATTTAGCATAAGTGCCAATATTCCAGCCGGCATTTACAGAGCCGTTGGCACCGAGGGATTTATTTTTCTTCAGCCTGATATTGATAATACCTGCGTTACCCGCCGCTTCATATTTGGCCGAAGGATTTGTGATCAGTTCAATCGATTCAATATTCGAAGACTGAATTGTTTTAAGGTAATTGGCGAGATCCTGGCCTGCAAGGGGGGTAGGGCGGCCATCTATGTAAACCTGCACGCCATTCTTACCGCTGAGGCTGAGGTTGTCGTCTTTGTCCACCAATACTCCCGGAGATATACGGAGCAATTCCAATGCATCGTTGCACACTGCATTGAAAGTACCTTCCACATTGAGGATAGTCTTATCGGCCTTTACTTCCACAATGGGTTTAGTTGCGGTAACAACAACGTTTTTGAGATCGCCTGTCGACTTTGTCAACTGGATCTCCGGAACCGTAACGTCGGCTTCAGCTACCGGAAAAGGTTTTGTTACCGTTTGCTGGAAAGCAACATGACTGGCACTGATGCGGTAGTTTCCCGGTTTGATGCCGGAAAAACTGTAGGCACCCGATTCTTTAGTTACTGCAAATTTCAGAACCGCACGGCCGGTATCGCGGAGCAGGCTGATGGTAGCGCCGCTGACGGGTTTACCGTCGGCGTCCTTGGCAATACCGTTGATCTGCTGGGCATTGGTACCAAGGACCGAGGTAGCTAGAAGAAGGACGAATAGGAGTCTCATAAACGTGTTTTT
>DATMHB010000210.1:0-5623 GCA_035555175.1 Flavisolibacter sp.
CAAAGAAAAGCTTCCCTCAAACCTCCTCGACTTCAGGGTGCCCCTTGGTATTCCCGAAGTGATCCGCGAAGGATCAGATATCACGATTGTAAGTTATGGTTCAACCCTGCGCGTAGTGATGGACGCCGCCCAGCAACTGGAAACCCAGGGCATCGACTGTGAAGTGATAGACGTTCAAACACTCTTGCCTTTCGATATTCACCAGAAAATATTTGCTTCGCTGAAAAAAACCAATCGCATTGCCTTCGTTGATGAGGACGTGCCTGGCGGTGCAGCCGCTTATATGTTCAACAAAGTAATGGAGGAGCAGAATGGATATCGTTGGCTCGATGTGGCGCCCCGCACCATCACAGCAAAAGCGCATCGTCCTGCTTATGGCAGTGATGGTGATTATTTCAGCAAACCCAATGCTGAAGAAATTGAAACGGTGATCAAGGAAATGATGGCAGAATAAACAAGGCAAACGGTGTCCGCCGCGGCGGAATAAAAATCAAAAGTCATCGCAGCTGTTGGCGGGATAAAGCACGAAGCTTACTGCTGTCCCTCCGCTCCCGCTGCCTTTCCCGCTCTTGCTTTCTTCCCCTGTCGCTCCCGTCTACAAAGCCTGATGAAACGAACAGGCGCTAACACCAAAAAGCCTATGCGTTTAAACTCTCCATCGCGATATTTTTCGTAAATTTTATCGCGATTGCTTCATCTGCTCTAAATCTTCATCCATGACACTGAAAAAAATTCACCGCCGCGAATTCATAGGAACCGCCGGCAAAGCCTCTGTTGCATTCACCATTCTGCCGCGCCATGTATTAGGCGGACCCGGACATGTTGCGCCGAGCGACAAGATCAATCTTGCCTATATCGGGTGCGGCACGCAGGGACTTCGTGAAATGTGTGAGTTGATCACCAATCCCGAATTGCAGATCACTTCTGTATGCGATCCAAACAAACTGACCACCAATTATGTCGACTGGTCACCCAACGGCATTCGCAATAGTATTCGCAGTGTGCTTGGTGATCCGGACTGGGGCGCATCGTTCGATGGCATTCCCGGCGGCAGAGATATAGGTAAAGAGCTTGTTGACCGGTATTATGCAAAATTTGCCGGCACCGCTAATGGAGGTTGCAGGTCCTATGCTGATTTTCGGGAGTTGCTTGAAAAAGAGAAGGACATAGATGCAGTTAAGATCATGACACCCGACCACCTCCACGGATACATATCGGTTGCTGCTATGAAGAAGGGTAAGGCCGTAGTGATCCATAAGCCGATCGCCAACCGCATGTACGAGGCGAAGCGCGTGATTGAAACGGCGCGACAGACCGGCGTGCCCACGCATTTGCTGGCCTGGAGCAAGCGTAGTGGCAATGAATTGGTGAAAAAATGGATCGCTGATGGCATGATCGGCAATCTCCTGGAAATTCATAACTGGTCGAACCGGCCCGTATGGCCGCAATGGGTATCAAATCCAAAGGACACTCCGCCGATACCCGAGGGATTCGATTGGACTCTTTGGCTCGGCCCGGTACCCGACCGTCCTTATCATCCCAATTATACGCATAATGTTTTCCGCGGCTGGTATGACTTCGGCGGTGGCAGCATTGCAGATATGGGACACTATAGTTTGTGGCCCCTGTTCCTTACGCTTGGTATTCATACTCCAGCCTACGCCGCCGAGGCGTGGGGCACTACAACATGCGCAATTGATAACCATGTAAGCCATGGGGTAAAGAACGATGTGGCCTTTCCGCAGTCTTCAATTATTCGATTCAAGTTCAGGGCGCAGGAAACCCTTCCTCCATTTGAATTGTTCTGGTACGATGGGGGCATGCGGCCCAACACACCCGACGAATTGGGTGATGCATCATTGGACCCTGAAGGCATGATGTTCGTTGGCGATAAGGGCAAGATCATCGCAGGGTTCCGCTGTGAAGAACCCAGGTTATTGCCGCAGTCAAAAATGGATGCCTGGCTTAACGGACAGCCTGCTCCGAAAGATGTAAATGAAGAAGGCACTGCGCATTGGATCACTGCATTTAAAAATAAAACGCAATCGCCGGGCAGCTTCCTGCTGGCTGGCGCGGTAACAGAAACGATCCTGTTGGGGGGCGTTGCCTTGCGTGCAAGAAAAAAGGTTGAATACGATTCGGCAAAGCTGAGGATCACGAATAATGAGGCTGCGAATCAATATCTTTTCCGTGAGTACCGTAAAGGATGGGAGATGTGATCCGGCCGTTAACACTTATTATCGGTAAAGGCTAAACGCAAAATCCATAACGCGGAGATTGATTTTTCTTTGCGTTCTTCGCTTTGCGTAATTTGCGCGCATTGCCCTCAAACTCCCGATCGCCATGTATCCAGGTTTTCTCAACATCATCGACATCCTTGGCACTTTTGCTTTTGCCGTTTCCGGTGCATTTTCTGCTATGGAGCGAAAGCTCGATCCCTTTGGTACGCTCATCATCTCCTTTGTTACAGCAATCGGCGGCGGTACGGTCAGAGATGTGCTCGTTGGAAATTTTCCCGTGAACTGGTTGCATAACGACATCACCATCATGCTCATCTTTTTTTCAGCTCTGCTCACCATGCTTTTCGGATCCTATCTGAGGCAGCTAACAACAGCCTTGTTTGCTTTCGATGCACTGGGCCTTGGCCTGTTCACCATCATTGGCTTCGAGATTGGCCTGAAACGCCAGTTCAGCGTCGGTATCTGCGTAGCATTGGGCACCATCTCTGCTTGTTTTGGCGGCGTGATCCGCGACGTATTACTGAATAAGCTACCATTGATCTTCCATAAGGAGATCTATGCGCTGGCCTGCATCATCGGTGCCATTGTATTTTATTTTCTGTACCGGTCGGACCTGAACACAGATCTTTCACGCGTGATCAGTATCCTGCTCATTTTTGCGATACGGATCATTGCATTCAGGTTTAAATTATCATTGCCGAGGATTTCGCTGAAATAAATGTTCATATGCCGGGTTTGAACCAATGCAATCTGCACATAAAATTGCACGCGCGGGTTCTTAATTTTGCCGAACTGTAAATGATTTTAATACCTCAAATAATTCTATGAAGCTGAAGATGTACCAGGTTGATGCTTTTGCAGAAAAAATTTTTCGTGGCAACCCTGCTGCCGTTGTTCCTCTCCATGCCTGGCCCGACGATGCACTGATGCAGTCCATCGCCATGGAGAATAATCTCAGCGAGACCGCTTTTTTTGCCAGATCAAAAACGGGTTATCACCTCAGATGGTTTACGCCGGAATATGAGATCGATCTTTGCGGGCACGCCACGCTTGCTTCCGCGTACATCATCAAAAACTTTATAGAGCCGCATGTCAGCGAGATCAACTTCACCACCAAACATGCAGGTATGCTCAAGGCAAGCGCAAAGGACGGTTTGTATACGCTCGACTTTCCGTCGAGAATGCCAAAGCCTGTTGAAATACCCGTGCAATTGTTCCCCAGCCTCGGCATTAGTAATGCGGTAGAGGTATTGAAGTCGAGAGATTATTTCGTTGTGCTCCCCGACGAAGATGCGGTAAAAAATATTGAAGCCAACCTCACGCTCATGAAGGAGCTAGATGCCATCGGCGTAATTGTTACGGCAAAGGGAAAGACCGCCGATGTGGTGTCCAGATGTTTTTATCCCGGCCTGGGAATACCGGAAGATCCGGTGACGGGTTCGGCGCATTGCAATATTGTTCCGTACTGGAGCAAGAAGCTCAATAAAACCCAATTGAATTGCCGACAACTATCACAAAGGGGAGGCGACCTAGAATGCGAGCTAGATGGCAACCGCGTGCGCATGAGCGGTAAATGCGTGCTCTACATGCAGGGCGAAATCGATGTTTGAGTTTTCTTTTGTATTCAAGAAATAGCCTACAGTCAAAAACGACATGCTCAAAGCATTTCACACAAACTTCTTTCTTTGCTCCATCGTTGGCATCATGCAGGCATTCTTTCTTCCAAACCAGCGGTAACGGTTCCGAGCTATCCAATCGTAAAAGGCATCGCGTACTGATCGTGGCATCAGCCTTAACAACTGCAAACCTTTCCAATACCAGGGCAGGTGCTTTGTCAGTTGCAGGACTGCTGTTGATTTCGTATAAATCTTTTCTCCTTCTATCAATACGAAAGATGTAAATGAATTTGGGTCAAGGCCATGCTTTTTCAGTAACGCCTGGCCGGCCGGCGATTGAAGGGCGGCGAAGCGAAAGCAATTCTTTTTATCGTGCCGGATCAGGATGTTCACCGAGCGGTTGCAAAAATTGCAGACACCATCGAATAAAACCAGGGGAGGCTGCTTCGTCATTTATCATCACAAAATTAAATCGTCGCGCTGAACAATCGTTTCCTTCCACACCGGCAGGCCTGGCGCCTGGCTGTGGTGTTCAAATCTTTGCTTATAAAACCTATTGCGCATTTTAGACCCGGAGGTTGGGTCTTACCCGGCAGTTCGAACCGTCTCAACAGTATGCTCAAAAAAATCAGGCGGCACAACCGACTGATTCCATATTTTACGGTCAGCTCAAATTATGAAATACTTTCTGAACGTCTTCGTCCTGTTCAAGCTTGTCCACGAGCTTTAAAACATCCTGCGCCTGCTCTTCCTGCAATTCAACCGTAGTGGTAGGGATCCATTCCACTTCGGCACTTAACGGCGTAATGCCTTTTTCCTCCAGGGCTTTCTGCATACTTCCAAAATCGGAAAAAGCGCAGCGCAGCACAAGCACCTCTTCACCGTTTTCTCCCGTTCCTTCGCCCATTTCTTCGAGGCCATGATCGATCAGCTCAAACTCCAGTTCTTCCGTATTCAAACCTTCTGGCTTCAATTTGAAGGCGCCCATCTTCTTGAACTGAAAGCTCACGCTGCCGCTATTGCCCAGGGCACCGTTTCCTTTATTGAATATGGCCTTTACGTTGGCTACCGTCCGCACGTGATTGTCTGTTGCCGTTTCTACGAGGATGGCAACACCGTGCGGTCCATAACCTTCATAAAGGATCTCTTCGTAATTCTCCATTTCCTTTCCCATCGCCCTCTTGATGGCGGCTTCAACACGGTCTTTGGGCATATTCACACTCTTGCCATTCTGCATGGCCCGGCGGAGGGCTGGATTTGTATTCGGATCGGGGCCACCGGCCTTTACAGCAATAGCAATCTCTTTCCCGATCCTTGTAAACTGTTTCGCCATACGGTCCCAGCGGGCGAACATGGTGGACTTTCGAACTTCGAATATGCGACCCATAAATTGATTTCTTTTGTTTGCTAATTCCCTGACGCAGGCGGCAAGGGCCGCAAATGTACTATTTAAAAAAAAGAAAAACCGCTTCCGGCAGGTCCGGAAACGGTTGTCTAAAATAGCAATATTGCGTTAAAAAGGTTCTTTTGGCGCAGGCGGATCTTTTGGTACAAGGTCCTGCCCATGCCTGGCCTTACTGTTTTTTATACTATAGGTAAAATAAATGGCAAAGCCAATGATCAGCCACACGCCCAGGCGCAACCAGTTGTCGATACCAAGTCCTGCTATCATAAGGAGGCATACGAGCGCCCCCAGAACAGGCACCAGTGGTACGAGCGGCGTTCTGAAAGGTCTCGGAAGCTCCGGATTGCGCTTTCTCATAATGA
>DATMHB010000211.1:0-2141 GCA_035555175.1 Flavisolibacter sp.
AAATTGTTGATAAGGCGAGGAAGCTGATGGCAGACCGCGACCTTTTGTTGCAAACGATCGACGAAAGAAAGGGAATAGTGAACGGGGAGCTCAGGATCGGCATCATTCCCACCCTCGCGCCCTACCTGCTTCCCCTCTTCATCGGGTCCATCACTAAAAAATATCCTCTCGTTAAAATAACGGTAAGTGAACTGACCACGCAGCTGGTGGTCAGTTGCCTGCGCGAGGGCCGTATTGATGTCGGCATCCTGGTAACGCCTTTGCAGGAGGCCGGCATTGCTGAAGACGTTTTGTTTTATGAGGAGCTGGTGGCGTATGTATCAAAGAACAATGCCGTCTATAAAAAGAATTATGTGCTTGCCAAAGATATCGACGCCAACAAACTATGGCTGCTTGAAGAAGGGCACTGTTTTCGTTCACAGATCGTGAATCTTTGCGAGCTCAGGAAGAAAACAAGGGAGGGGAGCCACTTTGAGTATGAAGCAGGCAGCATAGAAACGTTGAGGCGCATGGTGGAACTGAATGATGGCGTTACCATACTACCGGAGCTTGCTACCATCGATATGACGGCAAGACAACAACAGCACATCCGCTATTTTAAATCGCCTGCGCCGATGCGCGAGGTGAGCCTGGTGGTGCATCGCCATTTTGTAAAAAAGAAGCTGATCGAGATCCTGAAGACCGAATTATTGCGCGTCATTCCCCAGAAAATCAAAAAGAATAAGAAGACGCTTGTGGTTCCTATCGGATAGAGAGCAGCGAATCCATCTTGTGCTGAAAAAGTGGAAAGGAAAAAAGAGTATTGTGCCTTCCATGTTCAATCGTGATCAGTTCAGTTTCCGGCTTTTCTTTTTTCAACCGCAGTGGCTGGGCATAGGGGATTACCTCATCATCCGTGCCATGCAATATCGTAACAGGAATACCGATCTTTTGAAGATATTCATTGACCGGAAAAGAGTACCGCGTAAGAAAGGCGGGGTAAAAAGGAAAGTAGTAGTGCGCCAGCGCTTTTACGTTGTAGTATGGGGTTTCCAGTATCAGTCGGCCGATCTTCTTTGAAGCGGCAAGGCACGAGGCAATACCGGTGCCAATAGATTTTCCATAAACCACAATACTGTCCGCCGGACATGACCGGATTGCACGTTCATACAGGACGAGCGCCAGGTGTTCGAGCCTGTCCTCACTTCTTTTTCCGGTGGTCTTTCCAAAGCCAGGATAGTCCATGATCCACACTTCATACGCATTTCTGGTAAACAAGGAAGGGTACTGACGGTAGTGTTCTGAATTTTCCATATTGCCATGGAAAAACAATGCAATGCCTTTCCGGTTTGAGGATGGTTTGAATTGAAGAATGTTGAGATTGTCGCCATCCACGGACAGGTTGGTTTCTTCAAATGGCTGATCAAAATGAAAGCGGTAGTTCCTGGAAAGCGGAGTGGGGTGAAAAAGCAGGAAGTCCTGACATAAATAAAGTGCGAGTCCACCAGCGAAATAGAACAGGATGAGGAAGACCGCAAAGCCTACAAGCTGTCTTTTCAGTTTTGCATTCATCTATTTCAAAATTTATAGAGAACGGTATAGGAAATAAAATCTTCAGAAGAACATGGTTGCCTGTGTCGTTTAATCTTTTTCTGAGCGGGTGAAGAAGTGGTATCAGGAAACGCCGGATCTGTGGCATCGAATTCCTGACCATGAAAGCAGTGCTGCATTTTCAAATGTTATTCAGCACCTGGTTGTTTTTTAGAATCCGTCTCTGCACGCCACACCGGCATTTTTTTCCGGAAGATCACGCTTTATCTTTGCCGGTTGCCCTGTGGCGGCGGCGGATGATCGCTGTCCGCACTTCGCCGCGCCGTCCTTTTAAAATCACTGTACCCGCGCTTCGCTCTCGCACTCCTCTTAGGGCGCGCCCCCCATTTGAAAATTACAACCATTGTCTTAACCAGCCATGGGAATTTTCTTTTGACAAAAAGTATTTTTCATCTTGATATTCCATTTGAACCGCTCAATGTTTGCCCCTGTTTCTCCGGAAGGTTCATTGCACCGATCATCATCCAACAAAAAACCCTGACGATTACGTCAGGGTGCCTGTACAGCGAATGCCTTCTTATTGATACCTCGAATAATAGCTCCTCAGCCGG
>DATMHB010000212.1:0-3184 GCA_035555175.1 Flavisolibacter sp.
TTGTAAGGGAAACAAAAAAGCATACCAGCACAACCGGGATGAAATTTTTCATGCCGCGGTAGAGGACGGGTAGGTATATTCCCAGCGGTAACAGCATGATGAAATTTCCGATGATCTGTTTGCTGGAGATCTTATATATCCTGAACATCTCAAACAGTTGGAGATTCACCCTTTGCCTCCGTTCTACCCTTACCAGCATCCGGTGCCACCAGTCGTGCACCGAAACTTCACGGAATAAGATAAAATATCCGGTGAGCGTGAGCACCATAAAAATGTAAACATAAAAACTGGAACGCGCAGTGACCTGGAAAATGGTTCTTGGTTTACTGAAAAGAACTTCAAAAAAAATATAGCCATACAACAGGCCAACGCTGATCATGAGGAAGAGCAGCCGCTGGCCCCCGACATGCCTGTAATCGCCGGCATGGGCGCGCAGATAGATGCCTCCAAGCATCACTACGGGCAAAATCATCATGAACTTGTTGAACAACCTTGACATCGATGGTCCTTATTGTTTTTAAAAATTGTCGGCTTCATCCTTCCCGCACGCAAATAAATATACTAAACATCCGCATTCATTGGCCCCGCTTCCCGCTCTAGCCTTGTCCGCCGAAGCCTCGGCGTAGGCGGACTCAGTTTCACGCAAAGACGCAAAGCCGCAAGGTTCGCAAAGCCCCCGCATGTGCGGGGCATAAAAAGGTAAACGGCAAACTACCTAAAGCAGTAAGCATACTATCATATCCCACGCTCTCGCTCCGTTTCTCGCTCTGACTTTTTCCCTCGCTCTCGGCCTTGTCGTCGAAGCCTTGCGTAGACGGGCTGCGTCCGCTGAAGCCTTGGCGTAGGTGGGCTCTGTTTCTCGGAGCGATTGTAGTACATTTAGTAAAACATCTTTTATGAAACATTTCACCATTACTATCTGCACTGCTGCTTTGTTGTTTGCCTGCAAGGGGAACGACAAGAAAGCTGATGAAGCGAAGAAAGACGAAACGGCCGTTGCTGCTGCATCCACTACTCAGCCCAGCAACCAAGCTATTCCCGATTCAGTGGTAGAAAAAAACTGGATGAAGTACATGACCCCTTCGAAAGAACATGCACTTATGGCCAGCTGGGACGGAACCTGGAATGGAGAAGTGAGCGTTTGGATGAAACCGGGAACTGATCCCAGCAAGAGCACCACGGTCACCACTAACAAAATGGTCCTGGGCGGGCGTTATCAGCAGTCGACACACAAAGGAAGCTTTAACGGTATGCCCTTCGAAGGCATGAGCACACTTGCTTTCGACAATGCGAAAAAAGTTTTCTTATCCACCTGGATCGATAACATGGGAACCGGCATCATGACAGGCGAGGGAACATGGGACGACGCCACACAAAGCATTACATTAAAAGGCAAGGTGATGGATCCTGGCCAGAGCAAAGACGTGGACTACAGGGAAGTATTCACGGTGATCGATAAGGACCACCAGCGCACGGAAATGTATGGCATCAACCCAACTGATGGCAAGGAGTTCAAAACAATGGAAATAAAATTCACAAGAAAGAAATAAAAACTTCTGCCGGTCCCCTGCGGGACCGGCTTTTCTTATGTCCACACGATCATCCATGCATCAAAAACATTTCTGGCGAAAAGTTCTCGGCGCAGGGCTGCTTGTGGGCACTCTCGACATCACTTCGGCTCTCATTCACTTCATGATCAGGACAGGCCGGGATCCGATGATCGTTTTGAAATACATTTCAAGTGCGGTATTGGGCAAAACGGCCTTAACAGGCGGCACTCCGGTTGTCGTGCTTGGCTTTGTCCTTCATTTCATGATCGCATATGCGTTTACTATCTTATTCTTTCTGTTCTATCCGAAACTCGGACCCTTATCGAAGAATAGATTGATCACGGGCATTTTGTATGGCCTGTTCATCTGGACGGTCATGAATCGGCTGCTGGTGCCGATGACGCGCGTATCGGTGGCCCGTTTCAACTGGACGCAGGCCATCATTAATATGCTCATTCTAATAGTGGCTATTGGGCTTCCACTCTCCTGGCTGGCTTATCGTTATTATCGCAGGAAACAAGATGTAAAGGGGGCAATGGCGCAAGCCAGTTGATCAGATTTCGGCTTTTTCACTCTTCATAACGCCTTCTATTTCCCGGCAGGTCGCCACAAGCGCCGCATACAATTCACGTATGTGCGTTTCCGTTGTATGGATGTTTACCGGATTGATCCTGAACCAGGTCTTGCCTTTCATCTCCGTGGTCGCAAACCAGAACTCGCCTTTTTTCTCGATCCTGCCGGCAACATCATAATGGAGCTTTCTCTCCTGCTCTCTGGTTAACCCTTCTGCTTTATAGCGAAGGCATACGGCCGACATGGCGGGCTCCGTGGCAGACTCAAAAATATTTTCCGCCATGGCCAATCTATGCAGAAGCTTTGCCTGATCTATATTCGAATCGATCCACTCGCCGATCCTCTGCCTTCCGTAGTGATGAAAACTCATCCACACTTTAAGGCTTCTAAAACGTTTAGATTGCTCAAACCCATGAACATAAAAAAGATAACGGTCATCTTTTTGTTCTGTCTGGTCGGTGAGATAAGGCGGCGTGATGCCAAATGAATTTGTAAGCTGATGATGCTCTTTCACGAGCACCGCACCTGCGTCAAGCGGCGCATAAAACCATTTGTGGGGATCGATCGTAACCGAATCTGCAAGGTGCAAGCCTTTTAACAGACCTGGATAGCGGTTAGAAAGCAACATGCCGCCGCCATAGGCCGCGTCCACGTGTAACCAGCACCCTTCTCTTTTTGCAATTTTTGATAAGGCTTCGAGATCATCCGCTGCACCGAGGTTCGTTGTGCCTGCGACGCCTACAATGCAAAGTGGCCTGATCCCTTGCTTTTTATCGCGGGCAAGCGCTTCTTCCAGTGCATCGATCTTCAGGCTGTATTTTCCATCAGTAGGAAGCGTACGCAGAAAATTTCTTCCTACGCCCACAGCATCCACCGACTTATCGATCGATACATGTCGCTCCTCAGAAACATACACCGCCCATTGTCCGGAAAGACCTTCATGCTGTGCCTTATTATCTGTAGTGGCATCGCGGCCAAGCTTAATGCCGATAAAATTCGCCATCATGCCTCCGCTTGTTAGATTACCACCGGCGCCGTCACCATATCCTATGAGGTCATTG
>DATMHB010000213.1:0-2883 GCA_035555175.1 Flavisolibacter sp.
TTCTCCACCACCTACACTTATACTGGCGATATCGTCAACAATATTTTTGGTGGGAATCCATTGGTGTACTGGGGATGCACAGCCTCAACGGGAAGTACCATCGGCAATATCCACAAATGCAAGTTCTTTACCTGTCAGCCCAATTGTGCTCTCACGGTAAATGTTGCCGATGTCTACGCTGTGAAGCCTGGCGGTGAACCCAATACCATTTATCTTGGTTATGGTCCATCTTCATTAACTCTGACGGCTTCAGCTACGAACGGTACCGCTCCTTATGGCTACAAGTGGTCAACCGGCGAAACAACACAATCGATAGTGGTGAGTCCGTCGGCACCGGGTGATTATACTTATACCGTGACCGTAACTGATGCAAATGGTTGCAGCGGAACAAAAACTGTCAAAGTGCACGTCAAGGATTGCACCTGTGGCGGCCTCAATGGTAACCAGCACAAAGATCACAAGGTTGTGGTTTGTCATATCCCGCCGGGAAATCCTTCTAATGCTCACGTAATCTGTGTTGACTACCATGCAGTACCAGCGCACCTGGCACATGGAGACCATCTGGGTGCATGCGATGGAACCGAAGGTGATCCGCGTCGTGAAGCTGCACTCATTACAAGGACCTCTACCAAAGATGGTTTGCAACTGAACGGGCTTCGTTTGCAACCGAATCCTGCCAGAGGCGAATTTGAAATTCAACTGGATGGAGGAGACGCTGCGACACAGATCGTTATTACCAATGCGAACGGCGTTGTTATTGAGAAAAGAACCGTGAAAGGATCGTTTGGACAATCATACAAGTTTGACCTGCGCAGACAACCCGCCGGCATCTATCTTGTACAAGTAATCGGCAACGGCAAAATACAGACGCAAAAAGTACTTATTCAGAAATAATTATTGACAGAACTCAATTAAGGAAGGGTGCATTAGCACCCTTCTTTTTTTATTAACTATGTTCATCCTTTCAAATAAAACAGACGACAGCCCATGGGTCACCATCCACTTTCGTTGATGTTAGAAGGAATAAAAAATCCGGCCCCACCGGGCAGTAAGTTTTGCCGACGCGGTTTTGTCCAGCACATCAAAAACTCAATCTTCTTCGGAAATGCTTAAACGTTAGGGCTCACGCCCCTCTTCGTTACATTTGCTGCATAATCGATGCTCTGGCGGAAGAGCATGGTATCGGACTGATAACCCTCTTTGTTCTTTGTGAGATAAAATCCATGCGTCACCAATCGGGGTGATATGCTTTTGATGATCTTTCTGGTATCTCCGTAGTAAAAGCCATCCACATGGTCGCGTACAGCATTTTCGACATCGGCCTTTTGCGCACGAGACAAAAAAGGCGGGCAAAGTAGAAGAAATCCTGAAATGACTTTCATGATAAGGTTATAACTCTCCGATAAACAGGATCATTCGGTCCGCAGGTTTTTCACAGGGTTCGTCAGAGCCACTTTAATTGCCTGCACACTAATCGTGAGAAACGCAATAAGGAAGGCAATGGAACAACCCAACAGGACGATCCAGACAGTGAATGGTGCCTTATAAGCAAAGTCTTCCAGCCATTTGTTGATGATATACCAGGCAAGCGGCGAGGCGATCACGAATGAGATCAACACCAGCATCAGAAAATCTTTTGACAACAGTGTTACGAGACCGCCGGTAGATGCGCCGAGCACCTTTCTGATGCCGATCTCCTTGGTGCGCTGCTCAACGCTAAATGTTGTGAGTCCGAATAAGCCAAGACAGGAAATGAAAATAGCGACAATGGTAAAATACCGGATGATCGCTGCAAGTCTTTCTTCTGCCTGATAATTCTTTTGAAAATCCTGGTCGAGGAAACTGTATTCAAACGGTTCGTTGGGATTCAACTTCGACCAGGCATTATTTATATAGCCGAGTGTAGACCGCATGTTATTCGACTTGACATGCGCGATCAGATAGGCATAGTCCTGTCTTCTGTTCAATAAGAAGCCGTAAGATTCGATCTGCGAATGGAAACCTTTGAAATGAAAATCCTTCACAACACCCACTACAGGGAAGAGCACCTCTACATCCCACTTCGCAGCAACATTTTTGCCGATGGCATCTTCGGGCGATTTAAATCCAAAATCTTTTACAGCCTGTTCATTCAGGATGATGCTGTTGGCTGTATCGGCAGGAAAATCCTTTGAGAAAAATCTGCCTGCGACCAGACGCATGCCAAGCGTTTGCAGGTAGCTGTCATCGATCCGATTCATATACACCGTGCGCGTCTGGTCGGAAGGAGTACCTTGTCGATAGAGCAGCCAGTCGCTAACGTTTGCAATGCCCGGATAATAAAATGAAGCGCCTGCTGAAGCAATGGACGTATTTGACAGGAGCGCATTTTTCAATGCGGGATAGATTTCTTTGGATGTGGATGTACGCAAGGGGATCACTACCTGCTGGTCTTTTTGAAAGCCAAGGTCTTTCGTCCTCAGATAACGCATCTGGTTACCGATAGTGATAGAAGCAACGATCAGCGCCACTGAAATGACGAACTGAAAAATTACGAGTACCCTTCTGAGTGAGATCGCGGCGAGTGAATTGGAAAATTTGCCTTTGAGCACTTTTACAGGTTTAAACGCAGACAGGTAAAAGGCCGGATAAATCCCGGCAATGACGCCTGCGGCCAGGGCAATGAGGAAGAAGCCCGCAAGCAGCCAGGCATATTCGCCGGAGCTGAACGAAAAGGTTTTTCCGGACACTTTTTCAAAAATTGGCCTTAGCCAGGCTGTTAGTCCGAGGGCTACCACAAACGACAAAAGCGACAGGAGGATAGCCTCCCACAAAAATTGCCGGATGAGAGAACTCCTTTCAGCGCCAGGCACTTTTCGTACGCCGATTTCCACTGCTCTTTTT
>DATMHB010000214.1:0-2693 GCA_035555175.1 Flavisolibacter sp.
TTACCCCGGATTGAAAAAGCTGCAGGGCGAAGCCGCCGAAAAAGTGGGCTTTCACAGGGCGATCAGCGGGAACACAAATGCCATAACACAGGTTGAAATGGTGGACCAGAACCCGATTGGAAAATCTTCCAGAAGTAATCCTGTAACGTATATCAAAGCATGGGATCACATCAGGGATTTGTATGCATCGCAACCACTGAGCAAGATGCGCGGGTTTCAGCCAAAGCATTTTTCCTTTAATGTCGATGGTGGCCGTTGTGACGCGTGCAAGGGAGAAGGTGAGAAGATCGTAGAGATGCAGTTCCTTGCCGATGTGCACCTGACTTGTGAAGTGTGCCAGGGAAGAAAATTTAAGGAAGAAGTGCTCGAAGTTCATTACCGCGAAAAGAGTGTATTCGATGTTCTTGAAATGAGTGTTGATGAAGCCATCGCATTTTTCAAAGACGAGAAATCCATCGTCGGCGCCATAAAACCGTTAAGCGAAGTAGGGTTGGGATATGTAAAGCTGGGTCAGTCTTCGGATACACTTTCGGGTGGCGAAGCACAGCGGGTGAAGCTGGCTTCCTTTCTTGGGAAAGGACGGGCGGCAGGGAAGGTGCTCTTTATTTTTGATGAGCCGACGACAGGCCTGCATTTTCACGATATCAGGAAGTTGCTGGCTTCATTCAATGCATTGATAGAAGGGGGGCATTCGATCCTGGTGATCGAGCATAATACCGATGTGATCAGAAGTGCGGACTGGGTGATCGAATTGGGACCGGAGGCCGGCGTAAATGGAGGTCATCTGGTATATGCCGGTAAACCTGAAGGGTTGAAGAAGGAAAAGGGCAGCCGGACGGCTCCTTTCATTTAGTACATACTGTTTAATAGATTTGTCAATAATAGCCGGAATTGTTCCGGCTTTTTCTTTGGGAAAAATCTCCCCCGACTTCGGTGTTTTTCTCCTCCAGCCGTCCGTCGTCCGTTCTAGTTTTACACCGGTATTCAAAATCTCAACTTGTTACAGCTGCCATGAAAAGTCTAGTCATCATATCAATGCTTTTGTCCCTCACGGTGGCGGGCCAGTTGAATGAGTCTTTCGCGGACGGAAACTTTACAGCGGGCCCCGCATGGGGAGGACATACTGCGGAATGGCAGGTGGTAGCGAACAGTGATGCGGCTGCGGGTGCACCCGGTTCCAACACGCTGCGCCTTTCGGCGCCCGTTGGAAGCGGCACAAAATACCTGAGCACTCAGCTCAGCGGCAGCTGGGGCATGCAACAAAGCTGGGGCTTCTGGCTTGGCCGGAGGGCGCAGGCGGCAACCACTTCAAATGTTGCGTATGTGTGGTTATTTGCGAATGAACCCGACCTGACCAGCACTACCATCGACGGTTACCGCATCCGCTTCGGCGATGATGCGGGAGGAGACGAGCTGGTTCTCGAAGCTGTCAGCGACGGCGCTGCTACAGCAGTTATCACTTCTTCCGGATCTGTCACCAATGGTATTACGGATTATGGATTTCTGGTAAGAGTTACAAGGTCATCTGCGGGAACCTGGAATTTGTATTCGTCAACGCTTCCCGTCCAAACCGGTACCGGAGCCATAGCAACGGACGTCCCCGATGCCGAACATGCGAATATTGCTCAGGGCAGCGCTATAAATACTTCCATAGCTTTCTTCGATGATGGTTATATCGGCATTGCAGCTACGCACACTTCTGGCGCCGCGGCGAGGGCAGGTATCGAATTTGACCAACTGATTTTCCGTTCTGCGGAAAATGGTCCGCTGCCTGTACGGTTCGGCTTCTTCAGCGCCATAAATATTACAGAAGGAGTAAGATTACGGTGGACTAATATGACAGAGACGGATATCGTCCGTTATACAATTGAAAAGGCGGAAGACGGATTTCACTTTACTCCGCTAAAAGAATTTCATCCTATTAAGAACGACGGAGGCCGGAGTGATTATGAATATATGGACCGGATGCGTGGCAGCGGAATTAGTTTCTACCGGGTCAGTGTAGCCGAAAGCAATGGAAATGTATCCTATAGTTCTATCGTGAGGGTTGTCAACCACGCAGTGCAAGGCCTCCAGATTTTTCCAAATCCGGCATCGTCAACGGCCATTATGTGGCAGGCGGACGGGGTTCTGCCCGGAAGATATACGATCCGGATATTTAATGACCAGGGACAATTGATGAGGGCCCGGGGCATCATTGTGGATGCAGGCTCCATCAGTCAATCTCAATCCTTATCCGGCCTCAGGCCCGGTAACTATATTTTACGCTTGAGCGGTGCCGTTATCCTGCAAAAGAAGTTTGTTGTTCAGTAAGTCAGATGGTAAGTGGGAGGACCCGCGAGGGTCCTCTTTTTTTCGGTGAATAGCTCATTCGCTCACCCTGAAATCAATAACTTTTAACTGGAGGTTCTTTTCGCCGTTCCATTCATTGATGTCAAGTTTAAATACAACATCAACCGGTCGGCCCGCTTCGAGGAGCGGCATTTTTTCGGCCATATGAAAACCAATGCCCGTGATCTTGCCATTGCCCTGCTGCAGTACAAACCTGATATGCGATTCCTTTACCACTTTGCTCCACCCGGTATTGTACATCCGCTTGATAACAAATACCGGCTTGAGGTTGTCGGGACCAAATGGTTCCATCTGGCAGATGATATCATAAAAAGACTGACGGATATCGGCGAGTGTAATTT
>DATMHB010000215.1:0-2780 GCA_035555175.1 Flavisolibacter sp.
TTCAGCTTTCCATTAATGATCTCAAAAAAATTGGTGATCGCAAGAGGGTCCTTACTGAGAAAGGCGATCTTCTCACCCTTGTTCACGCTGAATGTCACCTTATCGAAAAGCTTACGGGCATCGACCGAAGCGCTCAGGTTCTCTACATTCAGGATCTGGTTACCAACTTCCCTTTGCGGTTGGAAGATAATACCAGGGTAGCGGCGGTTGGAAGGCTCGATCTCTTCAATGGTCAGTTTTTCGAGCGCTTTCTTTCTTGAGGTGGCCTGCTTTGATTTAGAGGCGTTGGCAGAGAAGCGGGCGATAAAATCAAGAAGCGCCTGACGCTTTTCCTCGGTCTTCTTATTCTTATCGGAAAGCTGACGCGCCATCAGCTGTGAGGATTCATACCAGAATGTATAGTTACCGGTAAATACTTTGATCTTGGAGCGGTCTACGTCGGCAACGTGCGTACACACGGCGTCAAGGAAGTGACGGTCGTGCGATACAACGAGCACGATGTTCTCATAATCGGCCAGAAAATTCTCCAGCCAGCCGATGGTCTCGATGTCAAGACCGTTGGTGGGCTCATCGAGCAGGAGAATGTCGGGGTTACCAAAAAGCGCCTGGGCCAATAGCACGCGCAACTTTAAGTTGGAAGGAATATCTTTCATCAGGCTCTGATGATATTCTTCTCTTACGCCCAGCTCGCTCAATAATGTAGCGGCATCGCTTTCGGCCGTGTAGCCACCCATTTCTCCAAATTCGGCTTCCAGTTCGCCGGCCTTCATGTAATCATCTTCGGTTGCATTAGGGTCAGCGTAGATGGCGTCCTTTTTATGCATCACATCCCACATCTTTTTATGGCCCATTAATACTGTATTGAGAACGGTCTGCTCATCAAATTCAAACTGGTTCTGTTTTAGAACGGCCATCCTTTCGCCGGGAGTGATGTCGATCGTTCCTTTGTTCGGCTCTATTTCGCCGGAAAGGATCTTGAGAAAGGTGGACTTACCGGCACCATTGGCAC
This sequence comes from Flavisolibacter sp., assembly GCA_035555175.1. Taxonomy (GTDB): domain Bacteria; phylum Bacteroidota; class Bacteroidia; order Chitinophagales; family Chitinophagaceae; genus Flavisolibacter. Next base: position 1,010 of record DATMHB010000215.1, read on the forward strand.
CTATCACGCCATAGCAATTACCTTTGGTGAAATTGATGTTCACTTCATCGAAGAGCACCCTTTTACCAAAAGAAAGAGAGATATTATTTACTGAGATCATGCTGTCGAAAATTGAGTGTGCAAAAGTAGGCTTTTAAACCGGGCGGAAGAAGGGATAAACGTTAAGAATTGAAGAAGTGGGAGTTTTACGGTGGCCCGATACCGTCATGATTGTTTGAAGGCCCATTATTGGGCTCTGCATCATGGCAAAATAGTTGCAGGCCTATGATTGATGAAAGGAATTCAAAAATTAATTGGCGTCCTGCTGATGGTGTCCTTTATTGCCTGCAACAATAGCGCAACGGTGTCGCAACCCAACGACCTCGATAAAACGAAGAATAATGATACGAACACGCTCATCAGGAAAGATTCAGGCGGCGCGCAACAGAACCGAAGCGTTACAGACAGTACATCAACGAGGCAATAAGGAAGTTCCACAGTGAAGGCTGATGAATTGTTGTAACGGGGTATTTTTTCTCAAGCGCATGCACGATAAGGGCGGAAAAGCGCTTAAGAAACAAGTCGAAGCCGCCGGCATACATCAGGCACGGGCAGGAAGGGCCGGCTGCTCAACCACGCGATCAAATTTGGACCGGCTGTATTTTTCTATCTTGTTCAGCAGCCATACGGCAAAGACCAGCCAGAGAAAACCGATACAATAACCTGCGATCACATCGCTGGCATAGTGCACCCTCAGGTAAATGCGGCTAAAGCCGATCACCAGGATCAGGACGACGAGCAGAAAAATGAGGATCCATTTCCAGTCCTTATCCCTGTACGATTTAAATACGATGTATATGATGAGGCCATAAAACGTTACGCTCATGAGGGCGTGACCACTTGGAAAGCTCAAACCCGCGGCCTCTTTCAGTAAAGGAATGGCCGGTCGCGGACGGCTAAAAAGGTGTTTTAAGAGAAACATCAGGCCCAGGCTGCTTAGCGCAATGGCCGGCACCTTGATCGAATACCACTTATTCTTCTTGATGAAAATAAAATAAGCGATCAACAACAAATTGGCAGGAATGAGGAACTCATGCGTTCCAAGGAAGGTAAAGAACTGCATGATCTCATTATTGCGCGCACTGACATGGTCTTTCAGATAAGCAAAGACGCGGTCATCAAGCTTCGTCTTATTCAATACGAATATCCGCCGCGTGAGGTAAAGAAAAACGATCAGTGCGATAATGAAGAGGACAATGATGATCGTCATTTCCACCGACAGCAGCGCAATGGCAGCCCAAAATTTTTTTACGCCTCTTGATAACCTCCTGATCATAGATGCTAAAGCTACAAACAGTGTGCAATAAACACGGGACATGAATTGACCACTGATGCCCCGGTTTTCGTTTTATTTCAGTGCTGGTATAATTTTTATATGTGTAAACAATTATGGCAAAGCCAGTATTTACAACAAAATCGTCTACAATTCACAAGGTGGATTATAACGAAAAGGAAAAGCTGATGGAGATTGAATTCCGCAGCGGCAACGTTTATCGTTATTACAACGTGCCTCCCCGCATGTGGAAGATCTTTCAGCTGTACATCGAATGCGAAGGATCGGCAGGCTCGTTCTTCAATGAATATATCAAAAACCAATTCACTTCCGAAAAAATCACAGGCAATAACGAGCGCGAAGATTAGAAACCTGCCTATCAATATTCAGCTTACCCGAATTCATATTGCCGGGACCCTCATGGCTTGTGCGGATCTCTCTGATTTCCCCTCAGCATAT
>DATMHB010000216.1:0-7360 GCA_035555175.1 Flavisolibacter sp.
GGAAATTAAATTTTTCCGCTGAAGAAAATTAGAAAACTAAAGCGCGCAAAAGAAAACAGAATGAGAAAGCGTACAAAGCGCAGAGCAAACGACAGAGCGGGATCAGGGCGGAGAGCGGGCGGGAGTAGTAAGCTCAGTGCTTTGGATGAATTTTGACTTCCTGGCCCTCTGCATTGTTAGCAGCGCAATCCCCCGGGCATTTTCACATTTTTCATAACTTCGTTTGTGCTACAGAGATCATCCATTCAGCTGCTGCGGTTTCATTTTTCTTTTTTCCTCCTCCCCGTTTATTTGTTTGCGATAAGCCAGGTCCCAGCGATCGATGTCACTAAAGCCCTTCTTGCTTTTTTCATTCTTCATCTACTCGTTTATCCTTCGAGCAATGGATATAACTCTTATATGGACCGGGATGAGACACCCATCGGGGGGCTTGCAGCACCGCCTCAGCCTACACGACAACTACTGCACTTCACGATCGTTATGGACCTGGCTGCCATTATTCTTTCTTTGTTTATCAGCCGCTGGTTCGCTATTGGCATTTTACTCTACATCGCAGCATCGAGGGCTTATAGCTTCAGAGGTATCAGGCTTAAAAAATATCCGGTCGTGGGCTTTCTTACGGTATTCCTGTTCCAGGGCGCGGTTATTTTTTTCATATGCTATCAGGGTGCCGGCCGTTACACGGTTCACGACGTACCTCTGTTGCCCTGTCTCATTGCCAGCTTTCTCATTGGCGCGCTATATCCCTTATCACAGGTGTATCAACACCAAGCCGATCAAAAAGACGGCATCACTACCATCAGCATTCTGATGGGCAAGAGGGGGACGTTCGTTTTCAGCATGATCTTTTTTTTGAGTGCAACCTTTTTGCTCTATCTGCGTTTTAATGAAAAGGGCCAGCTGAACCTTTTTATCCTGTATTTGTTCGTAATGCTTCCGGTGGTATTATTTTTTCTGTACTGGATGATGAAGGTATGGCGCAATGAAGAGGAAGCCAGCTTCCGGAACAGTTTAAAGATGAATGTGGTTGCCACGCTCTGCACGTCCGCTTATTTTTTAACCCTGATCATATTAAACCATTGAGCAAGATCATTTCCATAGGAACGGCGGTACCCGCTTATTGTCATCAGCAAATGGACATACTTGAATTTATGCAGGCGGTCTATGCAGCCGATGAAGCGAGCAGAAGAAAGATGCGTTTTTTATATCATCAAAGCGGCATCCGCCAGCGATATTCGGTATTGTCTGATTATAGTAAACCGGTTGCAGAATGGAAATTCTATCCGCAAACCGAAAACCTGGAACCCTTTCCTTCCCTAGAGCAACGCATGACCCTATATAACAGGCAGGCGCCATTATTGAGTGTGGATGCCATCCGCGATTGCATGAATCATGCGCACGATGAAAAATCCATTACGCATCTGATCACCGTAAGCTGCACCGGTATGAGCGCACCCGGGCTCGACCTGCAGCTCATGGAGCTGCTTGACCTCCAAAAAGATATTTTCAGGACGTCTGTCAATTTCATGGGTTGTTATGCAGCGATCCATGCGCTGAAAATTGGTGATGCGATCTGCAGGGCAGATACTAACGCAAAAGTACTGATCGTTTGTACCGAACTGTGTACACTGCATTTTCAAAGGGAGCCCACGATGGACAACATTGCTTCCTCGCTCCTGTTCGGAGATGGAGCAGCAGCGCTTCTTCTTTCCAACGACGAATCGGAAGGTTTACAGCTCGACAATTTCTATAGCCAGATCGTGCCGAAAGGAAGAAGAGACATGGCATGGGAACTTTCTTCGAGCGGATTCCTGATGACCCTTAGCGGCTATGTGCCTGAACTGATCGAGGCCGATTTCTCGTCGATCGTTGGCCACGCATTAAATAAGGCGAATACAGCGCAGGACGACGTTTCACACTGGTGTATTCATCCCGGCGGAAAAAGAATTCTTGAAGCCATACACAAAAGCCTCCATTTCAGCAATGGCCAATTGAAAACTTCGTACGAGGTGCTCAACGACTTCGGTAACCTATCATCGGCAACCATTTTATTCGTGATGGAAAAAATGATGCATGAAAAAAAATCCATCAAAAAATTATTCGGCGCATCCTTTGGCCCCGGCCTCACGGTAGAAACCTTTACGGCGCACTGGTCATGATCTCTTTGATAAAACGTTCATACGAAAAAGAATTGCTTGACCGCGATGATCTTCCCTTTGAAGACATCAGGCAGAACATGAAAGAGCTGGACTTCATCAACACCAGCCTCGGAGGTCACCGTATTACCACGGATGGTATCGCGGAATTGATGAACAACAATAATGACGGAGGCACCATTCGCATCGTGGAGATCGGATGCGGCGGAGGTGACAACCTGAGAGCAATAAAGCGCTGGGCATTGAAAAATAAAATAGATGTACGCCTTACCGGCGTTGATCTAAATGAATCCTGCATCCATTACGCGCAGCAGGCGCCGGGCAATGAGGGTATCAATTTCATGCTAAGCGATTACCGCAGCGCTACGTTTGACGACGATCCTCACATCATATTTTCGTCATTATTCTGCCACCACTTCACGGATGAAGAATTGATTGGCCAACTGCAGTGGATGAGGCGGCATTCAAAATGGGGTTTTTTTATCAATGACCTTCACCGCCATCCGGTCGCCTACTATTCTATCAGGGTGTTGACGGCATTTTTTTCAAAAAGTTATCTCGTAAAGAACGATGCGCCGCTTTCCGTGAGGCGTGGATTCAGGAAACATGACTGGATAAGGCTTCTCAGTTCGGCGCGAATTAATAATTTCAAATGCCATTGGCGCTGGGCTTTCCGGTGGCTCATCGTTTGCAAATGCAACTGAAAGAAAAATATGATGTAGCAATTGTTGGTGGCGGCCTCGCGGGACTGGCAGCGTCCATCCTGCTTTGCAAAGCCGGATTTTCAGTCGTGCTGCTTGAAAGAGAAAAATATCCATTTCACAAAGTTTGCGGAGAGTACATTTCCATGGAAAGCTGGAGCTTTCTCGAAAGTCTCGGACTTCCATTATCCAATATGGATCTTCCACGGTTCGATACCTTACTGCTCACCGCGCCAAATGGAAGATCTTTCAGGACGCCATTGCCGCTCGGTGGATTTGGCATCAGCCGCTTCATGCTCGATCAAATGCTTTGCGACAAGGCAAGAGCAGCAGGCGTAGACATCCTGGAAGAAACAAAGGTTGAAGAGGTGGAATACCACGATTCATTCAGTGTAAAATACCTATCGAAAAACCTGGGTAGCGATTCCGTCGCCGCAAAGGCTTGTTGCCTTGCTTATGGTAAAAGATCGAACCTCGATGTTAAGTGGAACAGAACCTTTTTGCAAAGTCCGCGCACAAAACTTAATAATTATGTGGGCGTCAAATATCATATCAAAACGGATTGGCCCGATCATGTGATCGGCCTGCACAATTTTGAAAATGGTTATTGCGGCATTTCCCGCATCGAGCAAGGTAACTATTGCCTTTGTTATATGGCTGCTGCCTCCGCGTTGAAATGCTGTAATTATCGTATTCCGATGCTCGAAGAAAAAATCCTTTCACGAAATCCTCACCTGAAAAAAATATTCGAGACGAGTGATTTTGAAAGCGGCTTTCCTATTACCATTTCACAGATCAGCTTTGACAGGAAAACATTGGTAGAAGATCATGCATTGATGATTGGCGATGCCGCCGGCATGATCACGCCGCTTTGCGGCAACGGAATGAGCATGGCCCTTCACGGCGCAAAGCTTGCGGCTAATATTTTAGAAAGGCGGCTGCAGGGAAGGATCTCGCCCGCGGAGACCGAGTCGCTCTATGAAAAAGCATGGAAAAAGAATTTTTCGATCCGACTGAAAACAGGCCGCTTGATCCAGGGCTTCTTTGGTAGTGAGATCTTGAGCAATTTCTTTGTCAGCGCCTTCAGAACATTTCCCTTTCTCGCCAGTCCGTTGATCCGCATGACGCACGGAAAGCCATTTTAAGGCACAGCCTTTGTATTTTTAAAACAAAAGAAAGGATATGGCTGGCAAGAAGAAGACCGTCGTTTTAGGTGCGTCGCAAAATCCGTCACGCTACAGTTATCTGGCGATCCAGCGATTGAGAGCACACAACCATCCGGTTGTTGCAGTAGGGAGAAGAGAAGGCCAGGTAGCCGACGTCGCCATCTCAAAAGAGCATCCAAAGGAAGACGGCGTAGATACGGTAACGCTTTATCTGAACCCCGGCAATCAGGTTCCTTATTATGATTATATCCTCGACCTTCAGCCGAAGCGGATCATATTCAATCCGGGCACAGAGAACGATGAGCTGATCAGAAAGGCAAAGGAAAATAATATTCAGCCGGTGATTGCATGTACTCTGGTGATGCTGAGCACAGGCCAATACTGACTTACAGCGAATTCGTAGAAATACGAGTGGCGCCAAGCACAACTACCCGATTTTTAAAAAAATTCTTTTGATCATTTTGAATCAAAATGAATTTATTAAATATTCGCATACGTCCCGAATGAAAACTGCAGCAAGCGCTGCTAAAAGTTAATTCTAACTTTTAAACCAACATCCAATGAAAAATCTGAAAGCCATCGCCACAGGCGCATTGCTGGCTGTCTGCTGTTTGCATTGCGGGGCACAGGAAAAAAAAATTCCGATCAACGAACCCGATTATCACAAGCCTCGCGTTTTTACCGACCTTCCTCAAAGAATGAACCTGGATCTTTTATCAACAGCTTCGCTGCTGGGTTCAAAAACGGGTGCCATTGTTTCCCTAAGGCTATCAGACAAACTACTTCTGGAGGGGACCGTCGTGTCCCGCTCAGGTGAAGAAGATCCTTCCGTAGCCAGCATAGTAGTGCGCTCAACGAATCGTCCCGGCACAACGTTCACTTTTACAAGAACCACCAATGCCGATGGAACTTACCAATATCGCGGCAGGATCCTGGGGAGAAACAATGGGGATGCATATGAAATCGTGAACGACAAAGGGATGTATGTGCTCGAGAAACGAAATCTCTATGACCTTTTGAGTGAGTAATGTTTCCGCTTCGTCCAATTCCTAATCCTGCAACAATGAAAAACCTGCTTAGCTTCCTTACCTTTTCCCTTTGCCTCGTTTCTGCAAGCGTACATGCACAAACACCGAGATATAACAGCTTACCCTCTGCCACAGCAACGGTGTATCTTGATTTTGATGGTCACCTGGTAACGGGCACGAGCTGGAACACTACGGGGCCGATCAGCTGCGGACCTTCCAATTTGTCGACAGCACAGATCACAGAGATATTCAATCGGGTATCGGAGGATTATCGTCCTTTCAATATCAATATTACCACTGATTCGCTCGTGTACTGGGCGGCCCCCCCTGCCCAAAGGATGAGGGTGATCCTTACGGTAACATCATCGTGGTATGGTGCAGCGGGCGGTGTTTCTTATATCGGTTCTTTTACCTGGGGAGATAACACGCCTGCATTTGTTTTTACGGCACTGTTGAATTACAACACAAAAAATATTGCAGAAGCCACTTCACACGAAGCGGGTCACACACTTGGACTGAAGCACCAGGCTTCGTATGATGTGAATTGTCTGAAGCTGACAGAATACAACGGCGGTGCCGGCAGCGGAGAAATAGGATGGGCGCCCATCATGGGTGTGAGCTACTACAAAAACTTCACGCTCTGGAATAACGGTGCAAATCCCTATGGCTGCACCAATTACCAGGATGATCTTGGTATCATCACGAGTGCTGTCAACGGTTTCGGATACAGGCAGGATGATTACTCTAATGCAAGCGATGCAACGGCCACGAGTGCGTCGTTCGTTAACAACCGATTTGACATCAACGGCATTATTGAAAAAATTACGGATCAGGATGTGTTTCAGTTCAATATTACTTCATTCGGAAATTTCCGTCTCGATGCTATTCCTTATAATGTCGGTACAGGCGACATCGGCTCGAACCTGGATATGCAGGTAGACTTGTTGGGAAGCGGCGGTGTGGTGCTGGGCACTTATAATCCGGACCTGCTGCTCAGCTCCCGAATCGATACCATGTTAAATCCGGGCACCTATTACCTGCGCGTGGAGGGCAAAGGAAATATGTACGCGCCCGAATACGCAAGCCTCGGATCTTATAGTCTCCAGGGAAGCTTCAGTCCTTCCATTACTTTGGCCGTTCGCAAGGTCGAGCTTCATGGAAGATCGGAGAGCGGACGACACAGTCTGGACTGGGATATTGAAGCCGATGAGCAGATCGTAGCGCAAACGCTCGAGGTGTCATCAAATGGTACCGACTATACAACGATTGACGCCGCCCATAGAGACGAACGCAAGTTCAGTTACGTGCCTGCCACGGGCGGAGTTCTGTCCTACCGCATCAAGGTTGTTTTTGATAATGACCGCGTCTACTATTCCAATATTATTTCATTGAGAAGTACAGGAACTGGCAGGCCGCATCTGCGTGGAAATATGATTGGTCATACGATGTCTGTTGAAAGCCCTTCACCCTTCTTCTACATCGTTACTGATCTCAGCGGAAGGCTGATGATGAAAGGACAGCTTATGCAGGGATTGAATACGATAGATGCACAAATGTTACATGCGGGTATCTACCTGATCAAATTCAGTAATAACCAGCAGGAGTTCACCGAAAAGTTGATGAAAGAATAATACATGCGCCACGGTTCTCTTATTTGATAACTGAATGTTTTTTTGTAATTTGTAAAAACCTCTTTTTTATGCGTTGGAGAAAATTTAACGGTGAACCTCTCGGACTTCCTGTTTATAACGCAGTTGAAAATGCGATAAAAAAGGAAACCGAAGCAGGTTACAGATTAAAAGTTTGCATCGGTACTGACTCCCAGGTAAAAGGACAGGAAACAGAATTTGCAACTGTCATTGTTTTTCTCAGGGAAGGTCATGGAGGCTTCATGTTCATTCATAACGAAAGAACGCGGCAACAGTATTCCATCAAGGAGCGAATGCTGGTGGAAGTAGCCAAGAGTATAGAGATTGCATACGAATTGTGCAATCTTTTTACTTTATATAATGTGGATATGGAAGTCCACGCCGATATCAACACGAATCCGCACTTTAAGAGTAACGATGCGCTGAAAGAAGCAATGGGTTATATCCTTGGAATGGGCTTTGCCTTCAAGGCCAAACCCGATGCATTCGCCAGCAGCAGTTGCGCTAACAAGGTGGTGAACTAAGTTGATGGCCTTTTAAGCCGACGGAGAACCAGGATCAGTACTATATAGAAAACCAATCCTATAAAGATGATGGTATAGGTATTCTTTTTCTCCCCTCTTCGCACCCGATGTTCCCCCAATGCCGCGGTATCAGTTC
>DATMHB010000217.1:0-3486 GCA_035555175.1 Flavisolibacter sp.
GACATACGGAAATATATTTCGACGCTGTACTCAGATTTTATGGCCGCAAGAGAACCGGCTTGGAGAAGAAACTGATCGTAAAGACCGACAGCTGGCATCTCATGTTCTATCACCAGCTGCGCCGGATGTATCCGCATACACCGTTTGTGGTCATTATACGTTCTCCGGATGAAGTTATCCGTTCACAACACAAAGTCAGGGGCATGCACTCTGTGCCCGGTTTGATCGAGCCTCACTTACTCGGACTCAAGGAGGATGATTTCTCTCACGATTTCGATCATTATATGGCCACGGTGTTGGAGCGCTACTTCAGCGCCATCCTCGCCATGCAGCACGATCCGCTGTGCCGCGTGCTGGATTACAACAAAGGAATGGAGCTCATCATGCAATATGTTTTGCAGGATGCACACATCCAACCATCATCTGAAGATGATGAAAAAATGAAAGAACGGCTGCGGTATCACAGTAAATCACCAAATGAATTATTTGCGGGAGAACCCTCTATGCCGGCTGCTCCTGCTTATATGTCTCATTGCTTTGAATTGTACAGGCAGCTGGGCGGGACAATGAGAGAACCCCATTTACTTCAGCCAGAATAAATCGGAGCAACAAAGCCGCTGCAGCGGAAACTTCGAGTACAGAAGTATCGATGATCAGGCCGGGACGCAGCGGCGCCTCATACACATCATTTACGCCGGTAAGGTTGTGGATCTTGTCAGGATTTCCGTCGGGCAACATGGCTTTTTTATAAAGACCTTTCGTGTCGCGGCCGATGAGGATGTCGACCGGACATTGTATCCAAACAGTTTTTGCGCCATATTGTTCTTCCAGCTCAGCCCGTACGGCTTCATACGGGTTGATAGCTGCAATGATCGCAATCCTCTTTTGTTGCTTGAAAGAAAATGCGGCTGCACCCAGTCTCCTTACACTTTCCTGGCGGTCTTGTTTCGAAAAGCCTAAATCGCGGCAGATTGTCCGACGGTATGCATCGCCATCCAATACCTCCGTGGCAAATCCATTGTTCATGAGTTCATCCCGGACCGCATTGGCAATCGTAGTCTTGCCTGCACCCGAAAGTCCCGTTAATTGAATGATGATCATAAGGATGCTCCGTTTAACTGAAGTTCCAGCTGATCCGCGATCTGGTTGGCAACTTCGGTATTTTGATTTCTGAGTTCATTAATGATCTTTATTGTCTCATCGCGCATTTGCCGCTCAGGCGCAAGGGTGCACTCGGCCGACTGAAACAATTCTTTCAGCCAATCATTGACTTCGCAATCGATCACGAGGTGAATGCGGTCTGTAGGTCCAAGGTTCGAAACGCTGTGCGGCAAATTCACATTGATATACCAGCATTCGCCCTCCTTCATGCGAACGAGGTCGTCTTCGCTATAAAAAGAAACACCATCGTTTGTGAATACGGGGATATGCAGCCTGGCCTCGCCTTTTTCAAAAGAAAGATCGGCGTCCTTATGGGGCCTGATCACAGATCCCGGTTGTAAATTCATGAGCCTTACGGCCATGAGAGGACATTGAAAAAAGCTCAGTAAGGCAAGGATGGCAGGACATTCCGCAAGCAAAGGCGTATCGCTGAAGCGTTCCTGTCGGTGAAGATCCGGTATGATCTGGTCCGCATCGCCTGTTGTGGACCGGAGCGAAAGAACAGACCAGTTTCCCTCGTAGTACCGGGTGTTGAAATGCGGTACCCACGCGCTTTTGAGGGAATTTAGCTCAAGCCTGATGGATTCGATGTCCACAGGCACATGCAGCCTTGCATATTGAATCATAATAATCTTTTAGACCCATACTGAATATAGCAATAATCTTTTGCTTTGCTTAAAGGATGATGCCAGCATCAAAATTTTTCGCGCATAATAAATTTCCCTACATTTAATATGACATCCAATCTTTCCTTCTTCGTTGTGCGGGCACGGATCGTGAAAAGAAAAGGAGATAAGCGTTTCACAGCACACTAAGCCCGGTACCTGGTGGATAACCAATGAATGCACCCCATGTGGTTTCGATGTAAACGATCACAAGTCAGATAATAATCATACCTGGTAATCGTATTTTAATATTCATTTTAGATCGATCAATATGAACACACAACGCAGAAATTTTTTAAAGAGCACAGCGCTTGCTACAGGAGGCGTACTGTTTACAGATCCGCTGAAAAAAATTTCAGGTCTTACCGCGCAAATTCCAGGACTTGATCACTCGGTGAATACAGTTACTGTCTTTCATACCAATGATCTGCATAACCAGCTGCATTCTTTTTCCTCAGGGAATTTGTCCGGACATGGAGGAATGCAACATATCAGTACGATCGTGAGGCAACAGGAACAGCCGGCCGTTTTGGTTGACGCCGGAGATTTTCTCGATGCATCGGCATCTTATTCCGCGCACAGAAAAATGATCGATGCCATGAATCATCTGGGTTATCACGCGGCTGCGGTCGGCAACAGGGAGCTCGAGAAAGGTCAGGAGTATCTGTCGGAGCTGGCAGAACATATGGATTTCAGAATGGTAAATTGTAATTATGCCTTTAGTCATGAAGGATTGCAAAGGCAGGTGGCTACTTATCGGATCATCCGCTGGGGATCTTATAAGATCGGCATCACCGGCGTAGGCACTGAGCTCGATCCGGCCTTCATGCGTACTGAAGGCATCGGCTTTCGACACCCATACGAAAGAGCTAATGCAGTCGCTGCACAATTGAAAGATCAATGCGACCTCGTGATCTGTCTTTCGCACCTTGGCCTCACAAAAAAATCGGGACGGTTCAACAATACCGAGTTTGCGCGGCAATCCGAAAACATTGACATCATCGTCAGCGGTCACCAGAAGGAGCTGCACGCAGCGCCGAAGGTGATCAAAAATAAATTGAAGGAAGAAGTTATTGTCAGCCACGCCGGATGGGGCGGCCTCGTCACAAGGCAGGTGTCAGTGACCTTCAGGGACGGCAAAAAATTTCTTACTGACTACAGGAACTTTGCACCTTCGCAGAATACGGGTGAAAAGTTTCATCATACTTACTCCAGGATCACGTCGGCAACTGTTTGATACAAGACAACTCGAAGGGCAAAATTGATGGCATGAGGTCGCAACAAAAGTGAACCGTGCAATCCTATGCCGGATTCAGCATTTAAGCTTTCACCTGAATGCCCATTTCGCAACGGAAGGATTCATTATTTGTGTTTGGAATTCCTGTATGATCCCGGCTCGTATCCGGTAGCCGATGACGGCACATGCAATGACAGAAAATGGTAAGCTGCCAGGGTTGCCATCACGCTCATGAATTCAAAACGTGGATAAAAATCTTTGCCAAGAAAAAGACCGGGAAGAAATGCGCCGGCTACGATTAGAATGAAATAGAGGCGCCACGCCGAAGGTAATTTTCTGATGAGTTGAATGATAACAAGGAGTGACAAGGGTAGAAAGGCAAAGGCCATCCAGTCGAAATGCACATGGCCGTTTGTAATTTCC
>DATMHB010000218.1:0-2717 GCA_035555175.1 Flavisolibacter sp.
GTGATCCCGCTGGGACTCGAACCCAGGGCCCTAACATTAAAAGTGTTATGCTCTACCAGCTGAGCTACGAGATCTACCTTCGCCTTCTTCGCAGTACCCTGCTTGGAAAGGCCAGATCTTTTTCCAACTGAAGCTTCTGCAAAAAAATTTGCTTTCGCTTCAGGTTCATCCACTTAGTGTTCGCCACGTGGATAAATTTGGAGTGCAAAAATAATGGTCAGCTCAGTAGCAGCCAAAAATATTTGAAAGGAAATCACTTATTCGAAAATGCGGTCAACAGCATCCAGCATCCGCAACTCCTCCTCTGTGTGCCCTGCCCTCGTTTCAATACCCACATATGGCTTGCCCGCCCGGCTGCAAAATATGCCGAGCGAACCATCGTCCTTTGCCTTTGCCTTGTTCTGCAACACCACATTGAAGCCTTTCGATTTCAGAGCGCGATATATATACTCTTCATTCGTGACCATGAAATCACCGGCATCCATCGACGGCTGCTGACAGATTTCCTTCGCCTGCTTGTGCAGCGCGCCTCCCTTTTTATATTCAAGAATGGAATGGTCGTCGGAGCTGTGCACCGATACGATCGCCTTCTCATTGCTCATGTCCCTGATAATAAAACGCGACAGCTGGAATACCTGTTCATCGATGGGTTTGTCAAAGCAATGATTCATCTTCAGGTTCTGCTTCCTCCCGGTGGTGGTAAAAATACAATTCGGATCGAACGTGATCTTTTTATCGAGCAGGTCTGCTTCCACATTGCGGCGCTCACTGTTCATCAGCCGATAGAAGACGGCATTGCGCGCCTCAGCAAAATTCATGGCGGTGCGGATCGCTGCCAGTTCATTACTGTGCAGGCTCACGAGCACATAGGATGCCGCCTCAGGCCTTGCATATTTTTCTAATGTAATGAGCTGATCGCCAAGACGGAAAAATCTTATGGCAGGAACGGTCCTATAGGTCTTGAATGAATAACTGTAAGGTTGTGCGGGGTTCTCAGATCCGTAATTGGCATGCATAAAATAACATACCGGGAGCAGGTACAGTAAAATTCTCACGATGGTCGATTTAAAAGATGGCTGCAACTCAGGCCTTCACTTCGTCCTTCATCCTCTGCATTACATCTTTTAGAATCATTTTTTGTGCCAGCGCAATCATATTCATGAAGGCCCTGCCTTTCGATATGCCATGACCGATGATCACCGGCTTTGCAATACCCAGCACGGGTGTGCCGCCATAGTTCTCAAAGTTGAAACGATCGAAATATTCGTGTCCGATCTGCTTTTCTTTTGTGATGTCGAAAAGCGATTCGGCGAGCTTTAAAATGATATTGCCCGTAAAGCCATCGCAAACCATTACATCTGCTTTATCGAGCAGGACGTCACGGCCTTCGACATTACCGATAAATCTGATATGCTTGTTATCCTTCAGCAACGGATAGGTTGCCTGTGCCAGGATATTCCCCTTGCCTTCCTCCTCTCCTATGTTGAGCAGGGCCACCCTGGGCTCTTCGATTCCCAGTATGCTCTGCGCATATACCGAACCCATGATGGCAAACTGGTTCAGCAGTTCGGGCTTGCAATCCGAATTGAGGCCCACGTCGAGCAGCAGACCCGTTCCCCCATTCTCTTTTGGGATAATTGTAGAAATAGTTGGACGTAACACGCCGTCGATGGGCTTCAGTGCATACAAGGCGCCCACCAGCATGGCGCCGGTATTTCCTGCGCTGATAAAGGCATCGGTCTTGCCGGTGGCCAGCAAATGAAAACCGATTGCAATGGACGACTGCTGCTTTTCTTTCAAAGCCCGCGTTGGAGATTCATCCATCTCGATCACCTGGGGGGCATGCACCAGCGTGTATGCAGAAGGAGCAAAGGATTGTTCAGCCAGTAATGGACGGAGCTTTTCTTCATCGCCGATCAGCACAAGGTGCGCATCCCCTTCGGCCAAATATTGTTGAATACCCTTAATTGCTTCAAGTGGGGCGAAGTCTCCGCCCATCATATCAATTCCTATCTTCATTCGTATTCAAAAAATAATCCCGCAAATGCGGGATCAGGTCGATTCAACTTACTTCTTGATCGGAGAAGTTTCCGCAACTACCTGTCCTTTGTAATAAAGCTTTCCTTCGCTTACATGTGCACGGTGACGGACATGGGTTTCGCCGGTGGCTTTATCTGTAGTCAATGTAGCGGCTACAGCTTTATAGTGCGTTCTACGCTTCGCGCTTCTTTGCTGCGAATGTCTGCGTTTGGGATTTGGCATAACTTGATTATTAAAAAGTACGTCAATTATTTTCTATACCCGGGCTTCCGCCCCGGCGCTCATTCTTCCAGGTCTTTAAATTTTTCCAACCCCTTCCATATCGGGTTCGACCCCGCATTTTCATCGCGCCTCATGCTCTTCAGCATTTCTCTCGCCGCCGGATTGCAATAGGGACCGTCCATATTTTCATATTCGCAGGTCTTTTGCATTGGGATGCTCAGGTTCACGAATTCATAGATCCAGTTCTTGATATCCAGATGACTTTCTCCCCTCGAGATGTAATAAACGTCAGGATCTTCCTCCTGCTCATTCATTACTTCCGGATCATCGATCATCTTTACCGTAACAGTGAACTCATCAAATAACTGTATCGGCAGGTTGTTGTTGCAACGGTCACAGGTCACTTCGGCCTTGCCTCCTATCTCGAACCGAAGGATCATAAAGCCATTGCTTTT
>DATMHB010000219.1:0-3320 GCA_035555175.1 Flavisolibacter sp.
AAAAATCCCGACGTAAAAGTCGGGATTAAAAAATTATTCAGGATGAAATCAGGCTTTTGATTCTTCGGTGACGCCTTTCTTCAGAGAAAAAGTGAGTTTACCGTTCTCTTTATCCAGACCTGCTTCCAGTATATCACCTGCTTTGATGTTCATGTTCAGGATCTCTTCGGCCAGAGGATCTTCCAGATATTTCTGAATGGCCCTGTGCAGCGGTCGTGCACCGAACTGGCTATCGTATCCCTTATCGGCGATAAAGCTCTTTGCATCCTCGGTCAGCTCGAGGCTGAAGCCAAGGTTGGTAAGGCGCTTCATTACACCCTTCATCAGGATATCGATGATCTCGAAGATATTCTCTTTCGTAAGCGCATTGAAGATGATAACATCATCAATACGGTTGAGGAACTCGGGAGAGAACGTACGCTTCAGCGCTTTCTCAATCACTGCCTTATTGTTTTCATCGGCGCTTTGCTGGCGGGCTGCCGTAGCAAAACCGACGCCTTCGCCGAAGTCCTTCAACTGGCGTACACCAATATTCGAGGTCATGATGATCAGCGTATTCTTAAAGTCAACCTTGCGGCCCAGTCCATCAGTCAGCTGTCCATCATCCAATACCTGCAACAGGATATTGTAAATATCGGGGTGGGCTTTCTCGATCTCGTCCAGCAGGATCACGCTATATGGTTTCCTGCGCACTCTTTCGGTGAGCTGTCCGCCTTCTTCATAACCAACATATCCGGGAGGCGCACCAATCAGTCGTGATACCGTGAATTTCTCCATATATTCACTCATGTCGATACGGATGAGTGCATCTTCACTATCGAACATGTGACGGGCGAGCGCTCTTGCCAGCTCGGTCTTACCAACACCGGTAGGACCAAGGAAGATGAATGTTCCGATCGGCTTCTTCGGATCTTTCAGTCCAACACGGTTACGCTGGATGGCTTTCACTACCTTTTGAATGGCTTCATCCTGTCCTACCACCATGCCCTTCATTTCATCGGCCATCTTACGCAGCTTCTGTGTTTCCGCTTCCACCATGCGTTTTACCGGAATGCCGGTCATCATGGAGATGACCTCCGCGATCTCTTCTTCGCCAATGGGATAACGTTTGTGCTTGCTTTCTTCCTCCCATTGGGCTTTTGCTTTTTCGAGGTCTTCGCCCAGGCGCTTTTCATTATCCCTCAGGGCAGCGGCTTCTTCAAACTTCTGACTTTTTACCACCCTGTTCTTCTCTACTTTGATGTCTTCGATCTTTTTTTCAAGATCGAGGATGTTCTGCGGAACGTTGATATTCTTGAGGTGTACGCGCGCACCAACCTCGTCCATGACGTCGATCGCCTTGTCGGGCAGCAGACGGTCTGTAATGTAGCGGTCGCTTAGCTTCACGCAGGCATTGATCGCTTCATCATCATAATTGACGTTGTGGTATTCTTCGTATTTGGTCTTGATATTATTGAGGATCTGGATCGTGTCTTCAACACTCGGCGGATCCACCATTACCTTCTGAAAGCGGCGATCGAGGGCGCCGTCTTTTTCAATGTACATGCGGTACTCATCCAGCGTGGAGGCACCAATGCACTGGAGTTCTCCGCGGGCAAGGGCCGGCTTGAAGATATTCGATGCATCCAGCGAACCGGAGGCGCCACCGGCACCAACGATGGTATGGATCTCATCGATGAACAGGATCACGTCCCTGTTTTTTTCCAGCTCATTCATGATCGCTTTCATTCTTTCCTCGAATTGTCCACGGTATTTGGTACCGGCAACAAGTGCGGCAAGATCGAGCGAAATGACTCTTTTATCGAACAAAACTCGTGAAACCTTGCGTTGAACGATACGCAGCGCGAGGCCTTCCACAATGGCGGTCTTACCCACGCCCGGTTCACCAATAAGGATCGGGTTGTTCTTTTTGCGACGGGACAAGATCTGGGAAACCCTTTCGATCTCTTTTTCACGGCCAACGATCGGGTCGAGGGTCCCGGTTTCAGCCAGCTTTGTAATGTCCCTCCCGAAATTGTCGAGGACAGGCGTTTTGCTTTTTGCAGTTCCGCCCTGACGCGATTTTGACTGCGAGTATTTTTTCTCGTCATCGAAATCATCGTCATTCTCTTCCTGGTATTCTGCACGGGGATCATTAGATTTCATTACCCCGAGCTCCTGTCTGAATAAATCGTAATCCACGTCAAATTGATTTAAGATTTGTGTTGCAATATTTTCTTTGTTCTTTAAGATGGAAAGCATTAGGTGCTCAGTTTCCACGGTCGGGCTTTTCAGTGCCTTAGCCTCCAAAACAGTAACCCTGATCACCTTTTCCGCCTGCTTGGTCAATGGCAGGCTATTTATGTTTGCAATATTCTTACCGGTCTTATCCTTTACGGCCAGTTCTATTTCTTTTCGCAATTCGTACAGGTCAACATTAAAGCTCTTCAGGATTCGAATAGCTGTATTATCACCCTCACGAATCAACCCCAGCAATAAATGTTCCGTCCCGATAAAATCATTACCTAACCTCAAGGCCTCTTCCCTGCTGAAGGAGATGATCTCTTTTACTTGTGAGGAAAAATTATTATCCATTTGATTCGATATGCTTTATACAATAATAAAAAATATTTTTGAGCGATGTAAGTCCCTAACTGGTAAATCTTACGGTAGTCTATATGGAAGTCAAAACTGATACCAAAGAGAAATTTCATGTCATACGGGTGGAAACCTCGGATCTGTCTGCTAATATGGCAGCAGAATTGAACAGCCAATTCACTGAACTCCTTAAAGATACAATAAAGAATGTAGTGTTGAATTTAAGTAGTGTTAAGAGTATCGATGAGGAAGCGGCTGAAATACTCGTAAGAACGCAACAGGCATTTTATGAGGCCGATGCTTCATTCGTCATCTGCGAACTCACCAAAGAAGTTGAGGCTTTCCTCGATGAAAAAGAGCTTTTAGAACTGATGAACGTAACGCCAACGGAGAGTGAAGCCTATGACATTGTGCAAATGGAGGAATTAGAAAGAGAACTCCTCGGCGGAGAATTTGAATGATCTTCTTTGGCCGGGTGTTTAACCGACCAGCAGATAAGCCGGATAAAGGTTTGACAATCCACCAATTTTTCTGCTTCCACCTTCAGCGATCGATCCAAAAAACAAGTGATGGTCCCTTCCTCTGTCGAGTTGCTCATTCAACAAAAGCTTTCTACCCATTCCGGATCACCGGCCCATCAACTCGTCTTTCAAAGCATTGGTGGCGGCTCCATCAATGAAAGTTTCAGGATCAGCTGGGGCACGAACGGGGCTTTCTGCAAAATCAATAGTGCTCATAAATTT
>DATMHB010000220.1:0-2274 GCA_035555175.1 Flavisolibacter sp.
AGAGGTGTACGCGCTGATCCTCGATGATCTTACAAAGGCATACGGACTGATGACCAAATTCACGAATTCGTCTCAGTTCAGTAAATATGCGGCAAAGGCGCTGCAGGCGAAGGTGTATCTGACGATGGGGGATAACACCAATGCAAGGGCTGCCGCGCTTGATGTGATCAACAATAGCGGTTTTACGCTGGTGAGCGCGGCCAATTACAAAGCCTATTGGGATAATGCTGCGATACGCACAGATAAGGTGGAAACAATTTTCGAGATCTCTTCCGATGCCACAAGCAATGCAGGCTTCGACGACCTGTCGGGCATTTATTCGCAGGTGGGAGGTTATGGAGATATACTGGCGTCCGATGACCTGTATGCTTTATTCACGGCGACAGATGTAAGGAAAACTTTGTACGCTACAGGTACGAGAGGTGGTATCGCCGCAGTGTTTGTGAACAAATATCCCAACAACAGCGGCGACAGAAGCGATACGAAGATTCTTCGTTTGAGCGAAATGTATCTCATAGCAGCCGAATCATCCGTGGAAAATGAACCTGAAGCGTTGGGATATGTGAATGCCATAACGAGCAGGCGGAATGCAGCCCCTATTACATCCACCGGCGCTGCCTTATTGAATGATATCATAACAGAGCGTAGAAAGGAGCTCGCCTTCGAAGGCGACAGGCTGCCCGACATGAACCGCTTGAAGAGAGATATTGTGAGGAGTACCAACTACCCCGCCACGGCGCGCTCTATTCCGTTCACCAGCTTTAGAAGGATATTGCCAATACCACAATCCGAGCTGGATGCAAATCCTAATATAAGGTCGCAACAAAACCCGGGTTATTAATTCACAATCAACGATGCTCAACATGAAAAAATACAGTCAAATTATTTTTGCAACAGCACTTGCACTTGTTCTTCTCTCGTGCAAAAAGTACAAAGACGAGACTTCGGGCCTGAGCAGTGCTGTATTTATTCATGCGTCGCCCGGCACGCCGTCGGCGCAGATTTACCTCGATACTTTATTGCAATCTATTCTTACTAATTCAAGCTATAGCCTTAGCTATTCAGCCGGGTTGACAGGCACTACCACATTCAGCTCCGGTTATGTTGGTATCTATCCGGGCTCACACAAAATAAGTCTTGAGAACCGGTCGACAAATCCAAAAAAAGTTTTTATAAATATTAACCAGGATTTTGAACGCAATAAGTTTTATTCTTTTTTCCTGTATGACACGTTGAATGCAAGCGGCGAAGCAAAGATTCTGCGCCTTACCGACGATCTTTCAATTCCAGCTTCAGGTAATACCAAGATAAGGTTCCTCAACCTTGCGCCAAATTCGGGAAGCCTTGATGTGACATTGGTGCGCGGCACTGCTTTCGATACGAGTTCAACCAGCACGCAGAAGCTTGATTTTGTCGCAACGGACAGCGTTACTATTTCATCACAGGCATACGTCGGTGCCACGCCGGATGTAAATGCGCTTTCTGCCTTTAAGACCTCCGTTCCGGGTACAACGGGTGAGGCCATTGCAAAAGCAAAGACCATCGCAACTGTACCGGGCTTAAATAAAAACAACCGTTATATCATCAAATTGAAGGCTGCAGGTACGCAAAATGTGCTGGCACAAAGCACAGTGATCGCGCTGAACGCGGGAGGCATTTACACGATCTTCGCGAGGGGAACGGCGCAGGGACAGGCGCTTGGTGTTTCTGTATTTGCGCACTACCTGCAGTTCTAAAAAAAAGGAGACGACAGCGAAGAATGAAAAAGCAAGAAAGAGAGGAAGGAAGAGAAAGAGGACAGTAAGTGTTGTGCTTGTCCGTCGGCAGCGCGACGAATTTCCAATTCTTTGCGTTTAACTTTCTTTCTCCTTTTCTTTCTAATATGCCCACTTTACGAGTGTTGCGCCCCAGGTAAAACCGCCGCCAAAGGCTGCCATCACTATGTTATCTCCTTTGTTCAACTGATGACGCCATTCCCAAAGGCAGAGGGGGATGGTGGCGGCCGTCGTATTTCCATAGCGCTGTATATTGAGCATGACCTTATCGTGTGAAATGCCCATGCGATCGGCTGTTGCATCGATGATCCTTTTATTGGCCTGATGGGGAACCAGCCATGCGATATCGTCTCCGGTAAGATTGTTGCGTTCGAGCAGTTCTGCACTCACGTCGGCCATGCCTTTCACAGCAAACTTGAACACGGCCTGACCTTCCTGGTACACATAATGTTCTTTATTGGCTACGGATTCTGCAGAGGCAGGCTTCAGCGATCCGCCG
>DATMHB010000221.1:0-2962 GCA_035555175.1 Flavisolibacter sp.
GGACCTTTCTCAAAAAATAAAGATCTTCAACCTGCTGGCGGGCGGCGACGCACGTGTGTACGAGATCATTCCGGACGGTAATAATTTCGTAGATTTTTCGCGGCCGATTGCAGAGCGCAATCAACCATTGAAGGATGGATCTTTTGGCAACAATATTTATTATAAAAAATTCGGCGCTTTCACGCAGGTCACAAAGACCTTATTCAAAGAACAACTAAAGCTTTTTGGTTCTATCCGCTATGATTATAATCCCGAGTTCGACCCCAGGCTGACGCCTCGCGTGGCTGCGGTTTACACTTTCAGGCAAAAACATAATTTCCGATTCACTTATCAGCAGGGTTACCGGTTCCCCGCCTTGTTCGAAGCCCTCTCTTATGTGAACAACGGAAGGGTGAAGCGCGTTGGCAGCCTTTCTTATATCAACGAAGGATTGGGCTACCTCGAGAATAGCTACACGCAGGCATCGGTTGTTAATTTCAATGCGACGGTTGCAGCACAGGGAAACAGCGATGCAGCCGCACTGGCCAACAGGAACCTCCTTGTTGCGGCCAATCTTCCGAAGGCGCGGCCTGAGCGGATCAATTCATTTGAAGTAGGATATAAAACCGTTGTCTTCGATAACAAGCTGGTCATCGACCTTGATGCTTACAGCAATGAGTACAATGGATTTCTCGGGCAAGTGCAGGTCTATGTTCCGAAGGGAACATCAGTGGGGTCGGATGCAGCCGTTCTTGCCATGCTCGACCGGAACAGGGATGCTACGAATGCGACACCAACGACAGCAGCAAGCCAGGGACAGGATCGATATCGTGTGTATACGAATGCCAGGAATAATTACAGGAATTATGGTTCGGCACTCGGGCTTACCTATAATTTCTATAAAAAATATTTACTCTCCGGCAATATCAATTTCAACCGTATGAAGTCGAATCATGTGAACGATATTTTTGTAACGGGGTTCAATACGCCGGAGTGGACTTCCAATATTTCTTTCGGTAACCGCGAGGTGGTGAAAAATATTGGATTCAACATTGTGTGGCGGTGGCAGGATGCATTCCTGTGGGAAAGCCCGCTTGTGACCGGACGCATCGATGCCTATAGTACGCTGGATGCGCAGGTTAGCTTTCGTGTGCCCAAATTGAATTCATCGATAAAGATCGGCGGCGCAGATATCCTCAACAACCGTTACATTCAGTATGCAGGAGGACCTACGCTCGGAGCACTGTATTATGCCGCTGTGACAGTAGAAGGATTATTGAATAAATAGGAAAGGAATGTTGAAAAAGATAAAAATATTTCTGGCGTTATTGATCGTAATGAATCTTAATGTACGTGCGCAGACGACCCCTGAAAAGAGCTACCAAAAGCTCCGCCAGGTGTGGCTGGCCTACAATAATCAGACGAGGATCAGCCGACACTGGGGTGGATGGCTTGATCTTCACCTGCGCACGAAGGATGATTTTTTTGACAGCCTTTCGCAGACCATTATCAGGCCTGGCATCAGCTATTTTTTTAACGACGGTAACAGGATCACGGCCGGATATGCTTATGTAAGCATATATCCGGGCGACAACCACAGAAACATTGCGCGCCCTGAGCACCGCGCCTGGCAGCAGTTTCAATGGTTCAATAAATATTCAAGGCTCAGGACGATGCAGTGGGTAAGGCTTGAGGAACGGTTCAGACGAAAAGTGCTCAATGATTCCACATTAGCGCAAGGACATAATTTTAATTATCGCTTGCGCTATAATGTTCTTTTGCAGATCCCGATAAGAGGATCCGCACCGGCAAAAGGCGGCTTGTCTTTCATTCTCAATGATGAAGTGCACATTAATTTCGGTAAAGAAGTGTCAAATTATTTTGACCAGAACCGCTTCTTCGCGGGATTTGCCTGGCATGTGAGTGCGACTGACAATATCCAGTTCGGCTACATGAACCAATTTCAGCAACTGGGCGGCGCGAACCGTTACCGTTCCGTGCAGATTGCCCGCTTATATTATTTCCATAATCTTGATCTGAGAAATACAAAATGAATCTATGAAAGAAACGATCGCATCAGGAACCGTTCTTTTACCAGTTTCGATTAATGCCGAACTGGTGAACTGGGGCATTGCCGGCGGTGGTGATATGGCTTACGAAAAACTGAGATCGTTGCTGAAGCATGGCAGCAAAGTATCTGTTACGATCATCGGCACCGAAATAGAAGAGCGGATCAAAGTGCTTGCTGAAAACAAACCAGGCATAGTGGTTCATGAAAAAGAATGGGAACTTTCCGATTTCACGGGCATTGGCATGTTGATTATTGCTACCGGAAATAAAATCCTCGATGAGAAGATACAGGCGCAGGCGAAGCAATTGAACATCCTTGTTTTTGTAGGATCCGATCACGAGCTGAGCGATTTCGTTATTTCAAAAACAGTTCTGCATGGCCCGCCGGTGAATGGCCATATGGCCGAAAAGAAAACGTGGCTGCAGAAAAATACGGAGCAGTCGTGGAAAAACCTGACATCAAAGCTCATATTTGCTTTTCTCCTGATGGTGGTCGGACACATCATTATTTCTTACCTGCCGTTGCCCACCGTACACGAGATCTGGACTGGTATGAAACCTTATTTTACTTACCAGTTCATATTTTTTGTTGTCGCCGGATTTCTTGCCCAGATGGTAGACGGCACATTGGGCATGGGCTACGGTGTTACATCCGCAACCTGCTTGATGACGTTTGGCATCAGTCCTGTTTCCGTCAGCGCCGCCATCCATACTTCGGAAATATTTACAACAGCTACGTCGGGATACAGTCATTACAAATTCAAGAATGTAAACAAGAAAATGTTCCGGCATCTTGTGATCCCTGGTGTGGTCGGTGCCGTGCTCGGTGCTTTGATGCTGGTGCTGTTGGGAGAAAAATATGGGAAATGGCTGATGCCGGTCATTGCTGCGTATGCGATGTTCCTCGGTTTAA
>DATMHB010000222.1:0-7522 GCA_035555175.1 Flavisolibacter sp.
TCATAACTTTCTTTTATTGAGCGGCAAAAATAAGTCTTTTGCGGTCCGGCGCGGCGCGACAAATTCAAAAGTCAAAATTCAAAAGTCAAAAATCCTAGAGCAGCAACATTTACTATACGTACGCAATCATTCCTACGGAGCAATAGCTAAGACTGCATTAAAGCATTAAAGGTCGGAATGCTTACTACTCTCTCTTCGAACAGAGGATCTGGTCCAGCGCCTTATTTCCGTGGGTATCTTAACGACATTTATTCTTTAAAGAAGGCCTAACGGAATACAGCGCCTTTCGTTGCGTCGCATAGCACGAATAGGACTCTTGGTCCTTAAGGCCGTCGAATATTGGAGTGGTGCAAAGCGCCGATTCATAAGAGGCGGCCTACGGATTTAATGACTGATGCGCATTGAATCGGCTTGAACTTTTGGCTCCACCTTTTGTTTCAAGACAAAAGGTTGGAAAAAGAAAATACGATTCCTTTAGGAACATTGCTAAGGGGCAACAGTGCCGCGCGTCACGCCGAATGCGGAGACGCGCGCACGACGTTCTGATTGAATGTCCGCGTGTCCCTCTGTTTACACAGGGGCAGTTGCTTTACGCAAGGAGGAGACACGGGGCGGACAGTGAAAGCAGGGTCTTTGTCCTTATGACCATCGAAATACAGAGAAGTGCAAACCGCCGACTCCATAAGAGGCGGCCTTCGGATGTAATGCATCGTACTCTCGCTCTCCGCAGTGTTTCTCGCTCTCTCCGCAGGCGGGCTCTGTCCGGCGCGGCATACCAACAGCCACGCTATCTGCGTGAAATTTGCCGTTCATTCCACAAAATCAACGCGTCTAAAAATTCAGGCGATCTGCGCCGGCCATTCATTATTTTCAACGAACATTTCATCTTATGCAAAAAATATGTGCTTTAGTTTCCGCATTGCTTTTGTTGGTCTCCTGCAATTCAGGGAATAAAAATCAGAACAAGGAAGACAACAAGGAACTCTCCGGGCTGTTTGAAAAATACTTTACGGAACGCATGCAGCTGCTGCCGCTGGAATCGACACAGAACGGCGACAGCACTAACAACGACCGGCTTTATGCGGATTTCACCGACACCTATCGCAACAAACTTTCTTCATTCTTTGCTCGTTACCTGGATGAACTAAAAAAATATAATAGGGATGATCTGGATGCCAATGACCAGATCAGTTACGATATATTCAAAAGGGAAATGGAGCTTACCCTTGAAGGTCTATCCATCGGATATTTCGGGAATACTGTTCTCTATCCCGATAACAGATTCATGCCCTGCAATCAATTCGAAGGCGTTCCCATCACGTTGGGTCAATTGGGAAGCGGCGAAGGTAGTCAGCCTTTTAAAACGGCGGGCGATTACGAACGCTGGCTTGCAAGAGCTGCACAATTTCCGGCATGGGTGGATAGCGCCATCATTTATTTTAGAAGAGGGGTCGATGCCGGCACAGTGCTGCCGGCGTCGCTGGTCACAAAAATGATCCCGCAAATGGAGGCAATGATCGTTAGTGATGCACATTCAAGCCTTTTTTATGGACCAGTAAAAAAATTTCCGGCGACATTTACTGATGCCGACAAGAAAAGATTCACGGATGCCTATGTACACCTGATCAATGATCAATTGGTGCCGGCCTATCGAAAACTCGGAACATTTCTGAAGGATGAATATTTGGCGACAGCAAGGCACAGTACCGGTATCGGCGCTCTTCCGGATGGTGCAAAATATTATGATTTCCTCATCCGCTACTGGACCACAACCAACGAAACTCCGGATCAGATTTACCAGACCGGCCTCTCCGAAGTAAAAAGGATCAGGGCCATTATGGATAGTGTAAAATCGGCGGTCGGCTTCAAGGGCGATCTCAATGCGTTTTTTGAGTTCATGAAAAATGATCCTCAGTTCGAACCATTCAAAACACCGGAAGACGTGTTGAATGGATTCCGTGCGATCCAGGCCAGGATCGAACCCCACCTGCACCAATTATTCACACACCGGCCGAAGAGTCCATTTGAGATCAGACAAACGGAGGCCTTTCGTGCCGCCAGTGCCAGTGCTGAATATGTGCCAGGATCGGCCGATGGAAAACGTCCGGGCATATTTTACGTTCCCATTCTTGATGCCAAAACTTACAATGTCACGGGCGGTTTCGAAAGTCTCTTTCTTCACGAAGCGATACCGGGGCATCATTATCAGATCAGCCTTCAGCAGGAAAATGAAAAGCTCCCGAAATTCAGACGGTTCGCCTGGTATGGCGCTTACGGTGAAGGATGGGCGCTGTATTGCGAAAGTCTGGGGCAAGAATTGGGTCTCTATACAGATCCGTATCAGTACATGGGCGCCCTTGGCGATGAGATCCATCGTGCCATCAGGCTTGTGGTGGACGTAGGCATGCACACCAAAAATATGACGCGTGAAGAGGCCATAAAATATATGATGGAAAATGAAGCCATCAGTGAAGAAGGAGCAACCGCCGAGATCGAGAGATACATGGCGATACCCGGACAGGCACTCAGTTATAAGATCGGCGCACTGAAGATCCGTGAATTAAGGAACAAATATGCAGCCGAAAAAGGCAAGGGATTTGATCTCGCCGCTTTCCATGATGAATTCCTGAAGGATGGCTGTATGCCGCTTGAAGTAGTTGAGAAAAAAATGGACGCGTGGGCCGCAAAATAAAGGCAAAATTCAAAATGAAAATTCAAAAAACACAAACGATGTGGTGTCTCATGCAACAGCGAAAAGAAGGCACCGGATTTCTTTAATCAATGCCGCGCATTCTAAAGGCCGGCCTTTTATTCAAAGGACGACATTTAAGTAGCCTCTTTGCTCTGTTCGCGGTGTTTGGTGTGCTTTGCATTTGAAACCGTCAAGAAGCAACGCTAAAATTTAAAATTCCACGTCACCGAAGGCAGCACCGGAAAAAGCGAGACCTGCCGCGCCTCGATCTTCTGCGTGCCGAGCAATGGATCACCCGACTGGTCGAAATAAATAAAATAAGGATTCATCCTGTTATACGCGTTATAAACGCTAAACACCCAATATCCCTGTATCCTTCGCGGCTTCTTGCGTTGTGGCGTAAGGGTGGCGGAAAGATCAATGCGATGATAGGGCGACAGCCTGTACTGATTGATATTGCTGTATTCCTGCGTTAATATGCCATTGATGAAATAGAAACGTTCGGGAAGTGAAGTGGCATTGCCGGTTCCATACACGAATACAGCGCCGAACTTCCATTTTTTATTGAGCTCGTAAGTGGCGACCACTGATATATCATGTCGGCGGTCATACTTCGCAGGATATTTTTTTCCTCCATTAAGATCAGGAAATTTCCTGTAGGTCCACGAGAGTGTATAACCGATCCACCCTGTCATCCTGCCCCTCACTTTGTTCACGAATAATTCACTGCCATAGCTCCATCCCTTTCCAAAGACAAATTCTTCTTCCGGATCGGAAAGTGACGGAGTGTATCCTTCACGGTATTCGATCTGGTTCCGCATGTCCTTATAGTAAACTTCGAGCGATGTTTCGTACTCGTTGTTATTAAAATTTTTGAACAGTCCGGCTGCGTACTGCCAGCTGATCTGGGGCTTTACGCGAAAGGTACTAGGCACCCAAAGATCCGTAGGCAAAGTAGTGCCTGCATTGCTCACCAGGTGAATGAACTGGAGGTTTCGCGTTACAGAGCCCTTGATGGATGTACTCCCGTTTGCCTGGTAGCGGAGGGTGAGCCTGGGCTCGAGCCCATGATAGTTCTGTACTTTGTCAAAACTTCCGTACACCGTGCTGTCGAGCTTATTCTGATTCGCATCCCGCACATATTTTGTATAGGGGCCGATCTGCGTAAAGCTGCTCCAGCGAAGTCCATAATTGACCTTGAAACGATCGCTGAGGTCCCAGTCATCCTGTGCGTACAAGGCGTTTTCAATAGCATGCTTTACGCCTTCCGACACAGGCTTGAAGACAACGGAATCCTGGCGGCCGGAAGTTACATTCGGAATAAACCTGTGATAAGTAAGCAGTCCTCCAAACTTGATCTTATGTTGTCCGGAGGGATAATAGTCGAAATCAACTTTTGCATTTCCATCTTTGATGCCAGAAGAAAGTTTGATCTCGAAATTATCCTGAGCCGCTCCAAAGCTGAAATGATAATCGTTATACACGAGGGTTGAATTTGCAAACAGTTTACGGTTGAATACATGATTCCACCTCATCGTTGCGGTTGAATTGCCCCAGGGAATGTTTGCCTTGAACGAAAGTTCTTTGTTATTAAAGCTAAAAACATCCCTTCCAAAGTATCCGCTCAGATAAAGCCTGTCTTTATCTGAAAAGCGGTAGTTCATTTTTGCGTTGAGGTCATAGAAATAATAACCGGAACCATAAAAATTGCTCGACTTTTTTATGAACGGCTTTACCAGGGCATCCACGTAAGTTCTCCGGGCGGAAACAATAAATGAAGCCCTGTCCTTGCTGATCGGTCCCTGTATAGATATCCTTGAAGCGATCAACCCGAGCCCGCCTTCAGCCTGGAACTGGTTTGTATTGCCATCCTTCATCGATACATCCAGCACAGAAGAAAGTCTTCCGCCATATTGGGAAGGCATTCCTCCCTTTACCAGCGTGACGTTCTTGATCGCATCAGAATTGAAAATGGAGAAAAATCCAAACAGGTGTCCCGTGTTGTAAACGACCGCATCGTCAAGCAGGATCAAATTCTGGTCGGGCCCCCCGCCCCTGACATAAAACCCCGCATTACCTTCTCCCGCATTTCTTACTCCTGGTAGCAGCTGAATGGTTTTCAGGATATCTACCTCTCCCAGAAAGGCAGGAATACTTTTGATCTGATTCACCGAAAGATCGATCCTTCCCATCTGCGCATTGCGCACATTATTATCCCTCCTTCTGCTATATACGACCACTTCGTTCAGAGCAGCCGATTTTGGAACAAGCAGAATCGTATGGTCCGTATTCCGATGAAGACTCAAATGAAAATACTGCGTGAGATAAGAAACGTGCGAGATCAGCACATCGTATTCTCCTTCATCGAGCGTTATTGAATAAAACCCATATTGATTGCTGGTAATGGACCTGCCATTGATGGCCACGGTTGCGCTTATGACAGATTCGCCGCTGACGCTATCCCTTACGTATCCGTTCAGCGTAAATTTTGATTGCGCGCCTGCAATAGAAAAGACGAAAAATAAAAACCATAAAAAAACCAGCCGCATGTGCCTACCTCGCTTCTTTGGATGAATAATCGATCGCGGATTTGTTTTCGCCGCAATCCAGCATCGCCTTTCCATAACGTGGGTGATGCAGGCCCAAATAAGGATTGCGAATGGAGTCGGCTGCGCTTAGCCACACCCCGGGCTGCTCGTCATTGAAAGCCATCGGGCACTGCTGAAGAAAAATCTTGCTGTGGTCGTAACGGCAGGTATTTAGAAAATCGTAAATGTGCCCCGTCAGCGCGTTGAGGCCGTGGCGTTTCTCCGCGATCGAATTGTTCAGCATCATCACATTCAGGTCGTTCCTTGCTTCCATAAGGCTCACACCGGCGCTGCGTTGGTCAGTCACCCTGATCTCGTTTACAGGAAGACTATCGATCTTTTTGAAAAGTTCCCTCGCCAATATCACGATGTTCGTTGTATCCCAATTCACAAACGCTTCTGTGAGCTGATAATAACCGTTCAGCGCACCGTCAACCGATTGGTAAAAGGCAGGACTATATGCACCGGATTGAATCTTTTCCCGCTCTTTTACTTTTTTCTCAGGGCCTTTACAGGCCACCCATCCACAACACAAAGCAATGATCACGATCTGACGCATAACGAGTTTTGGCAAAAATAACCCATGGCCTCCAGCATTCATGGATTTTCATCCGATCCATTTCGCTGATCCTTGGCGGCACTCCAATATATTCGGTCCCCTACAGCGGATTCTTTCATTTCGAACTGTGAAATACTTGCCAACTCTAATACGGAGGAGTAAGACGGCTTGGCAATTTTTGCCGCCCTCAGTTATCTTTGCAGGTTTTAAGATCATTATGCTGGCAGGTTTACAAAATGTAACGTTTGATTTTGGTGCAAGGACCATTGTGCGTGATGCCACCTGGCACATCCATCCCTACGAGCGCATCGGTCTCATAGGATATAATGGAACAGGGAAGTCCACCCTTTTAAAATTATTTGTCGGGGAATACCAGCCCTCAGCAGGCACGGTGGAACGAAGCCGCAACACGAGCATTGGCTATCTGCACCAGGACCTTTTGAGCTTCGATACCAGCGAATCGATCGTTGAGGTGGCCATGCATGCATTCGACAGGGCAAAAGCACTGGAGAAAGAGCTCGGGATCCTGTTGAAAAAAATTGAAGCGGCCTCCACCGATGAATTGCTGCATGCTTACAGCGACAAACTTCACGAATTTGAGGAAGCAGGTGGATACACTATGCAGCACCAGACGGAAGAAGTATTACAGGGCCTCGGTTTTGACAATGCCTCGCTACAGCGTCCCTACCGCGAATTCAGCGGAGGCTGGCGGATGAGGGTGCTTTTGGCAAAAATGATCCTGCAGCAGCCGGATCTTCTTTTGCTCGACGAGCCCACCAACCACCTCGACCTTCCGTCGATCGAATGGCTGGAAAAATACCTGCAGCATTACAAAGGTGCTGTTGTGATCGTGAGCCACGATAAATATTTTCTGAACCGCATGGTAAAAAAGATCGTTGAGCTGTATCAAAAGGAACTGCATTTCTATAATGGCAACTATGCATTTTATGAAACTGAAAAGCAGCAGCGCGTAGAAATTCAACAACGGGCCTACGAGAACCAGCAGGAATACATCCGGCAACAGGAAAGGTTTATTGAACGTTTCAGGGCCAAGGCTACCAAGGCCACGCAAGCACAAAGCGCTATGAAACGATTGGAGAAACTAGACCGCATTGAAGACGTGGAGATCGAACGGCCGAACATAAAGATCAATTTCAACATCGACAAAACGCCGGGCAAGGTCCTTGTTGAACTGAAGGATGTAACTAAACATTTTAAGGATATCGATATTCTCGATCATGCTTCGGCAGAGATTGAGCGCGGAGACAAGATCGCGCTGATCGGTGCGAACGGAAAAGGCAAATCAACACTGTTGCGCATTATCGCAGGCGTCGAGCCTTTTGAAGGCGAGCGCAAATGGGGACATAATGTTGAAGATGCTTTCTATGCGCAGCACCAACTGGAAGCGTTAAATATCAACAATACCGTGCTCGATGAAATGAAGGAAGCAGGCTCGCAAAAAACAGAGCTCGAACTGAGAACGCTCCTGGGCTGCTTCCTGTTCAGTGGTGACGACACGGACAAAAAGATCCGTGTGCTGAGCGGAGGAGAAAAAGCGCGGGTGGCCCTGGCGAAAACGATGTTGTCGAAAGCGAATTTCCTCCTTCTCGATGAGCCTACTAACCACCTCGATATCCATTCCACCGAACTGTTGATCGACGCACTGAATCGCTACGGCGGAAG
>DATMHB010000223.1:0-2260 GCA_035555175.1 Flavisolibacter sp.
CAGCGGCCGCAAAATCAACAACAGCGGCCCAACCAGCAGCAACAGAAATCAAATCCGCAACAGCGCCCTCCCGGCCAGCAACAAAAAAGCAGTGCGCCGAGGCCACAACCCCGGAAGCCGGATAACAATAACAACACGGGCGATAACAAAAAATAAAACATCAGGGAGCCAGACGGCTTCCTGGTTTTTTGTTAGGAAGTTCTGCGGGCGCCTGCTCACTCTTTAGCGCATTATAGATAGCATCCTGGATCTTGCCACGTATATTCATCCTGCCCAATAAATTATTGTTCCTTGATTCATACACGCGGTTGGAGAGAAAAATATAAACAAGACCCGCCTGCGGATCGACCCAGACACAGGTGCCTGTAAAGCCGGTGTGGCCAAAAGTTTCGGGCGAAGCAAGCGCCGAGGGATAAGGCTCCTGACGGGTTGCATTATCTTTTTCGGGCTTATCAAATCCGTATGCCCTTCTGCTGATATCGCTATGATAGGCAGTGAAATATTTTATTGTTTCAGGCTTAAAGAAGTGCTGGCCGTTCAATTCTCCGCCATTGAGCAGCATCTGGTAAAGGAGTGAAAGATCATACGCATTCGAAAAAAGGCCAGCATGTCCGGAAACGTTGCCAAACATTGCCGCGCCTTCATCATGCACGTAGCCGCGCAAAAGCTGCCTGCGGAAATAATTATCCTGTTCGGTTGGCACTACGCGCTCAATACCGAAGCGCTCAAATGGTTTGAAACCTGTTGTGGCCATGCCGAGCGGATTATAAAAGGTTTTCTGAACGTACTGGTCGAGCGTCATACCGCTCAAGCGCTCCACGATTTTTCCGAGGAGAATAAAATCATTATCGCTGTATACATATTTACCGATCGCAGTCAGCGGGCTCTGGGCTACGCGCAGCATCATGGTATCGTGCCAATCATCTCTCAAAAATAGATTGCGCGCCACCGGAACGGTAAATCCCGGTTTGGACACATCGCTGAAATAAACCGGCGATGGCCGCCCGTTAGCATCCAGCGTTTCCCTATAAAAGATCACATCGGGTATGAGACCTGCCTGGTGCAGAAGAATATCCGTAAGCTTGAGGGCTTCTTTATCAGAACCGCGCATGGAAGGAAGGTAGTCGCCAAGTGTTTTGTTCAGGTCCAGTTTTC
The DNA here is from genome assembly GCA_035555175.1 of Flavisolibacter sp. Lineage (GTDB taxonomy): Bacteria > Bacteroidota > Bacteroidia > Chitinophagales > Chitinophagaceae > Flavisolibacter. Next base: position 1,156 of record DATMHB010000223.1, read on the forward strand.
CCTGCTCATACAGTTTCATCACAGCAACGGTAGTAGCAGAGATCTTTGTAACAGAAGCGAGGTCATAAATGCTTTCAAGGTTTACCGGCAATGACTTCGGATCATATTCATAATTGCCAAACGCCTTGTGATATTTGATCTCTCCGTTCTGAACGGCCAGCACCTCACAACCCGGAAATGCTTTTTTCGCGAGCGCATCATTTACGATGCTGTCGATCTTCAACCACGCGAGAGAGGTGCCCGTGGGGAAGAAACGGTTGATCACCACGCCTGATCCATAGGGCGAGGCTCCGATGGTGACAGGCAGAGTGCCTTTCGAGGCCACCTTTCCTTCAACAAAATCGGCGGCTACATTCTCCGTGATCTCATCGTCCTGATACATAGCCACCAATGTAGGCGATTCCAGGAAGGCCGCGCACGCATATACATTTCCGAAAACGAAAGTCGCTGTATTGAAAATTCTCAGCGAATCCCAAAGTGCCAGGGCTGTTGGCGATATGCCGTAATGGTTGGCGGGTCTCAGGCCAAAATTGTGAACACCTACAATGATCCTGTTATATGGTTTTGAACGAATAGCATCCAATATCTGCGCTGCTTTATCGGAAGAATCTTTGTAGCTCAAAAAATAAGTATCGGCTCTGAGCTGCTGCTTCAATCGCTGGGGAAATGCGCTTTGTTCTGTGGCACCCAGTCCAACATAGGCCACGCCGCGCGTATTCATCATTGGAAGAAATCCTTTTGAATTATGCAGCACTGTAATTGTTTCGCGTGCTACCTGCGCCCTGATCGCGTCTGTCTTTGCATTAAGATCATTGACGAGGTTTGCTGTATCAACAAATTGCGTTTTGTTCAGCCCCAGCTGGTATTTGGCATATAAAACTTTTCTCAGCTTCAGATCGATATCCTTCCACTTCAGCTTTTTCTTTTTGATCGCTTTCTTGATCGCATCGATTGCAGCGGGAACATCTTCGGGCAGACAAAGCATATCGTTTCCTGCCACCAATGCCTGAACAGCTGCATCGCCTGCAGGAAAATATTTCGTCACGCCTTTCATTTCAAGCGCATCGGTAAAGGTGAGTCCATCGAAATCAAGATCATCCCTTAA
>DATMHB010000224.1:0-3060 GCA_035555175.1 Flavisolibacter sp.
ACGGTTCGTTCAGACTTTTTTGCTTTTGTGATCGCGCTGGGACGAGAAGTTTATCCAGCCTTTGAAGAAGTAGAATGATATGCGCAAAATGCATTCTTAAACCTAAAAGTTTAGACTTTAAAAGAAACGCCGCGGGAAGTGCCGGCGGTATCACTGAAATCGAGCCTCCATTCGGTGGCTTTTTTGTTTAATGATCTGCTGGGACGAAATGACCCAACGCCTTAGAGACCGGAAGCACCGTTTAAATGGCTATCTGAGTACCCTTGAAAAAAGTATGAGGATTTCAGGATCGAGTACGCTACAAACTAGGTCTGATCCTAAAATCACCAGGGATTATTATTGGAAAGCAGGTGCCAAAGGTGATTGAATACGTGGATCGCTACCGACAACAACTCTTTAACTGGCAGAAGAACATCGGCAATACTGCAATGAACCGCTACAGTCTGAGAAGTCTTGCCTTTGGTGGAAAGGCATCATGCAACTGGAAAAACCTTACCCCTGTGTACAGGAGGCATTGCAGATAAAATTCTCCCTCCATCAAGGGCTGGGCAGCTGGTTTTAGCGCTTTTGCCGTGTCGGGAAATTCAATTGTAAGCGGGTCGTACGCGCACGAACTGCATCACCTATGGCAGTCGCGCTCCATGGGTGATAGGTTCATGGCTAATTATGTAATGCAGGGCCTATTAAGTATCGGAATGAACGGCATGCATGACGCTGCTGGAACGCCTGCATTTGTGTCGCCCCTCGGCATTTATTACGAGACCATTCCCGAATATTATAAATGGTGGTAAATTTAAACTATGAGAAAAAACATTATTCTTGTTTGTCTCATCTTACTACTGACCCGATGCGACCCTTTCCGGATCGTTTCAATGAGTGTCAATGGCACAGACTCGTACCAAGCGGGTGCAAACGGCTGCCAAATTGATTTGAATGCCAAACGTATCGTCGGTACCGGAAATATTCAGATAAGGATAATTGGCTCAGGTGGGATCAATTACGATTTTAGTCAGATCACTATGAGCCCATCTTCAAAAAAGATTGATGGGATAGAAGTTGTAGATAATGTCTCTAAAAAATCTCTAGGTGCAGTTGTGGCTGCCGCACAAAGCAATGACCTGACCGTAACATTGCATGTAGTGCCTATGCCTGCAAAGGACGAACAAATGATGATCTATCCAGGCTCTTTTGCCATGTGCCAGGGCGAGCGACTCGTGACGGATACCCTTGTGCTTAAGTAGCAAAACATAAAAACTGTAACCCAATGATGCCCGCTCGCTGCAAGAAATTCTGCCAGTATAACAGCAGCCAAAAAGCAAATCATTGTAGTATGTGCAGCTAAATTGCTACATGATAAAGAATACAATTGAGGTGAGCCAGGATGTGTATAAATGTCCTGTTACTCCGCAAAAAAATGCAGCGGCAAAGCGAAAAGTATTCTTCCCGTCTCCTAAAGCCAGAAGAAAAGATAAAAAAGAAGATTGCAAAAAAGGCTCCTAAAAAAGCCAAAGAGCTTTTTGCCAAATCCGGCAGTCTTATAAGCGTGCTAAAATCAAAGCCACCGATAGTCAGTTTGGACTTATCAGTTATCGCGGCCGGCTCGATACTGCTATCCTTGCCACACCATTGCTTTGTTGCTCAGAGACCGCCATTTTTTATCTTATATTTCAAATAAGAAACAATTTCATCGGAGGTATAAGCATTTGCAAATGTCTTGTTTGAGAGGGTTCGATAAGGAAGCAGAAGATTTTCATTATTCGCATCCCTGACCGATAGTTCGTGTTTGAATTGGGAAAGGTCCTGGAAACGATATTTTGTTAAGCCAGTGCTGTCATTACTTCTCAGTGAATAGCCGTTGTTGAAGTACTTTGGTTCCTGCGTTACGTAAAAGACATTGTTGGTCTGGTTCGTTTCGCTGTTGCTTCCTTTGTCGATAAACATTACCAGGTAATAGTTACCTGATAAGGTTGGCATAAAATAATTCCAACTTATATATGGTAAGCCCACAAGTGTTTGACCAAGAGATGCACCGGGTGCCAGATTGCAGTTGATTTTGGTGTAGTTTGAATTTATATTTTGAAAGGTGTTTTGTGCTATGGCAGTCGTGAATTCTCCGCGGAAAATGATCCCATAATTATTTGCATTAAAAGCGTTGACCCACAAATAATAAATATTCCATTTGCTGGAAGCCGGTATGGTTTCATTTCCAACATTCTTTACATCGAAGAATGCGGTTCGTGCATTCGGGTACGGTGAAAAGGCCGGATACATGGTGTAGTCCGCAGACACCAGAGCCGTAAGATCAGGCCCACCGGAAGTGGGTGTCGGCGGGTTAACGGGAGTAGTGTTATCGTTAAACGCAACAAAAAGGGATTTTTGTCCGCCCTGCACACAAAATGTATTCACTAAAAAATCATAACCTACCCAGGCATATCCTCTGTCTCCCCATCCCGTACTCCAGGAATTAATGATGCGGAAGGCGCTTTTTGAATCATCATATCCTGCAATGATCATCGCGTGTCCATCGGCGCCACGGTTATAATTAAGATTATTCAGGACTGCGCTCCCTCTCCATGCTTGAAATTCCTGATTTACCATGGCACCAATTACGACAGGCACTCCTTGAGCCAGGTATTCTTTAATCTCCTTGACCGATCCCTCTATTCTCCTGAAATTCTTTATTTTATTCGAAGCCGCGGAGGAGGGGCTGCCCGGCGAGGTTGAATAACAAACCCCGTCATATGGCACGCTGGCCAGCGTATTGACCCCTCTGTTGATCAGGACATTAAATGCATCGTCGAAATTAGTACCGTTATTGCAATCCCTCCTCGAGGGGTTGATGGAGAAGAAAAGGTCTGTCGGAGAGTACTGATTGGTTGAAGATTGCAATTGAGATGGTGAGAGGTTTCTTGCTGCGGCATCTAAATAAGATTTATCGTTGTAACCAACAGCCCAGGCAACACAAGTGCCTAATAGCCCCTGGTTGCCGATAGGTGGAAATTTGCTGGTGAGGTCGATACTAGCGGGGAGGGTAGTGCCGGATTGGTAATTACCATAGTT
>DATMHB010000225.1:0-3419 GCA_035555175.1 Flavisolibacter sp.
AACCGTGGCGGCAGCGGAGGTGGATACAACCGCGGCAGCGGCAGCGGCGGATACAGAGATAACTATTAATGCCTAATAATTATACTGTCTCTAAAAAGTCCTGCATTGCAGGACTTTTTCTTTTCCACGGAACGCCATTTGCAAGCATAGCATAAAACATCATGTTCATTCCTATCGGCGATGACAACAGAGACAGACGAACTACCCCGTATGTAAATTATCTGATCATCCTTGCCAATATTCTTGTTTTTATTTTTCTGCAGGACTGGGGGAATAATATCCATTTCACTTATGCTTACTCAACCGTTCCGGCAGAGATCCTGACCGGCCACGATATTGTAACCGGCTCACAGATCGCCATCGATCCCTACTCGGGTCAAAGAGTGGAAATACCTGGTCTGGGGAGGACAGATATACCGGTCTATCTCACGCTCATCACTTCCACCTTCATGCATGGCGGCATCGCCCACATACTCGGCAATATGCTTTACCTCTGGATCTTCGGTGATAACCTTGAGGATGCAATGGGTCACACGAATTATTTTTTCTTTTACATGCTCTGCGGTGTGCTCGCCGGCCTCACTCATGTTTTTTCAACCTATTTTTTCGGACAGGGCGTTTATCTTCCCAGCCTGGGTGCATCGGGCGCAATTGCGGGTGTGCTTGGGGGTTATATACTGCTCTTTCCGCGCAGGCGGGTCCATGTATGGCTGTTCTTCTTTTTTACCATTAGTGTTCCCGCTTTCCTCGCCGTGGGCATCTGGTTCGTGTTCCAGGTGATCAACAGTTTGGGCATGCTCGGTGGTGAGGAAGCTGGTAGTGTTGCATATGGCGCGCATATCGGCGGCTTTATAGCAGGCCTTGTGCTGGTAAAATTATTTGCGCGGCGCAGACCGGCTTTAGTAAACGAACGAAAATCTTTTTGGTAAAAGACCGATCTCAAACGCGTCGGCAAAAATATACTCCCCATCGATGTGCGCGTGCAAACCCGATGCACAGCTGATGAACACCTTCGTATCCTGCCTGTATTGAATAAAGGGCAGGTTGAGATGGTCGCCTTTTTCAATTACAGGAAGATATCTCAGACGGCTGAGCGGCGTAATTCTTCCTATGATATTCACATCGAGCAAACCATCGGTGACGACTGCACGCGGCGCAACAAGGTAACCACCGCCATATCGTTTTGCATTGGCGATGCTGATCATAAAGCAATCCTGCTCGATGTTTTCACAGGGCAGCCGGATCAGGCAACGCTTTTCGTGATAAGCCGCAATATGTTTTAGGATGGATAGAAGGTAAGACGCTTTACCCGCCGCCTTTTTCTTGCCTGCCGTGTCCCTCACTATGGCACCGTCGAAGCCGATGCCCACTCCATTGAGAAAAAGACGGCCATTGCAGATGCCTGCATCCACAAACCTTGGTTCCTGTTGCAGCACCAGCTCTACCTGGGCTTCAATATTTTTTTCGCCGTAAAGCATCCAGTGAAAATCATTGCCGCTTCCGCCGGCGAAGACTGCAATGGGGAGACCAAATTCGGGATACTGATTAATGAAGTGATTTATAGTTCCATCGCCTCCAATAACCCATGCATCGGTAATGCCTTCCCACACGGTGGGCCAGAAAGCGGTAAAAACAGAATGGCTTATGCCCATGCCGGTAAGCAATAGCGCAACATCATCTGTTATGCGCAATGCCTTGTCATTATGAGGGCCCGGATTGCAAACGAGCGCAATATGTTTTTCAGGATAAGACATGTAACATGCAAATTGAGATGACGAAAAGAGTAAGCGATCCGAGATGCGGATTGCTTACTCCGTCCGGCAGCTCAATGACGTTGGTCAGCTAAAATAGATAATTATTGACGAACTATCTCTATGCTTTGCGCACCATTATATGAGTGTATCTCTCCATTATACATGGCATCGGCACTCACGGGTCCCTGTCTGAACTTGCCAAGCGAAACGGCGCGCACCGCATAATAATACCTCTGTTTCAATCCATGTGCGTCTACAAAAAAATTGATCCTGTCATCCCTTACATCCAGTGCCACAGGCTCTGATGCGTCCCTGATCCAATCCATTCCGGGAATTTCCTTTGTTCGTGGATTCTCAATCTCAAACCCGGCCGGCAGCAGATCCGTAAGCACAATATTCTCTACAGGCGAACTGTACGAACTCTCCAATGATAGTTCTACAATTACCAGTTCGTTCTGTTTGAAAGATCTGCCCGTGATCTCCTGGCCCGAACGTGTAAAGAATTTCCGGCCCACCTTCAGGTAATTGTCTTCTTCCCTATAATCGCCGCTTGCACTGATGCCTTCGGTCACCCAGCTATAGTACAGCCTTCCGTTTCCCTTTGTTGACAATTCAATAGTGTTCGATTTCAAACTTTCACTTGTGCCCTTCCATTCTCCGTCGATTTTCGCAAACAGCTTTCCGTTCACCATCACCTCCGCCGTAGCAGTGGAGTGTTGGGCCGCTCGTGCGATCTTTCCAAGAGAAAGAAAGGAAAATGCACGTTCCTGTGTGTTGAGGTAACGTTCCGATTTCAAACGGCTGCTTACATGCCTTGCCATGACGGGTATTTGCGCATTGCCGGGGTCAACATCAATCAGTGCGTTCAGCGCGATTGATTCATCACGGAGCGCACTATAGAAACTTCCGCCGGTCTGCTGATCAGATTCTTCTCCTGAAAAAGATGAAGGCAACATGGAACTGAACGAACGCTTGTCGCCTGCAAGTGCATAGGCGGCCGCAAGAAGATACCGTCCATCTAAAGCAAGCAATGAAGGATTGGCCTTATAGTAATTCATGGCCGACACTTGCGTTCTGCCCGCTAATGAAAGCACATAGAGGCTGTAGGCCACTTCCTTCGGCGCGATCTTCCTGTTCTGGTTGCGGTTATAATAATAAACGATTGTCTCCTTTGTCTTCAGCCGGTTGGCCAGATAAGAAAGCATCGTTTCAATGAGACTGTTATCAACGTCGAAGCCGGCTTTCCTTGCTTCGAGCAGGAAGTGCGCAGCATACACCGTTGCCCACCAATGCTCCGTCCCTTCATTGTCCCACAGCGTAACCGCACCGTTATACAATTGCCTCATCTTGATCTTGCGTATGGCTTCAATGACATTGTTATTGGCACTTTGCTTTTGATTCTTCACGCCCAGCAGGTCTGCAAAATCGCCGTAATACAATTGAGGGAAGGCCGCTGAAACAGTTTGCTCTGTACAACCATAAGGATATTGAACCAGATAGCGCAGTTGCTCGGTCAGGTCGATCATAGGAGACCGCCCGACAATCAGATCATACCTGAAGCTGCCAGGGATAAAATCATTTTGCGGAACAACGATCTTTTGTGTGTTTCCGGCAATGATAGATCCTGAACCGGCCACTCTTTGTAAAGTTGATGGAGGACGAACG
>DATMHB010000226.1:0-3763 GCA_035555175.1 Flavisolibacter sp.
TCACATTCTTCGAGGTGGATTTGTCGAATATCTTCTGCATCTCCGGTCCCAGATATTGGTTTGATTTTACCGAGATCTTTCCCTGGTCAAAATTCAGCGTCATAGCCGCAGCATTGCCCTGGAACAGGGTATTGATCTTCATCATCGAAAGCATTCCGCCCCCCAAGGTTGACGTATACTGTTCGGAATTCATCCAGAAATGAACATCGCCTGATTCCTTCATCAGATCGTTGAAGCGATCGTCCTTGTCGAGGCTATTATCCGATTTCAATGCAGTCAGGTCTTTTGCGAACTGCTTCAGGCTATCAACGGGAAAAGAAGCATTGGCTGCTCCATTCCCGCCCATCATCGGATTCATATGCGCGAAGAATGGTGCGTCAATGATCCCATAAAATTTTTTATCGGTCCATGCGATGACTGCATTGTCTTCTCCCTTCATGAATTTCAAATCGCCATCTTTTTCAGTAGCTGCATTGTGATGCATTTGTTTCAGCATGGCCTCGAACGCAGTGGCATCTTTCAATTTTCCTTCCACCGCCATGTAACCTCCGCGGCCCTGCTTCTTCATGAAATAAATAAAATCTGATTTCACATCAACGCCCGACTTCTCAGGATCGGCGAAGATCTGCTGCGCCAATGAATCATGTTGTTTGGAAGCCATTTCCCTGAACCAATCGGTCTCCCTGATCTCCTTCCAGCTCAATTTGGAAGTAAGCGATGAGGTATTGACATGAACAACGAGCAGCGCATCCTTTGGAATGGCCAGGCCCGAAACGCCTTTGTCTTTACAGGAGAATAATAATACTGTAACGAGGGCAGTTAGTAATGGTAATCGTTTCATATTAAAAAGATATCAGTTAAGATACCTCAAATAAACAAAAAACCGGGGAGATTGTCGAATGTTACAGGTTTTTGCTCACCGTTGCGTAAATCCTTTACGAGGGCCATTTTCTGGTCGAGCTCTTTTGATCCGATCATGACCGCAAAAGGGATCTTTTTCCTTTCGGCATATTTAAACTGCTTCTCAAATTTCGCAGGTTCGTGAAATATTTCTGCGGCAACTCCTTTTTGCCTCAGGGCCTGCATCAGCCCATACGACACCTTGCTCTCTTCATTCCCCAGATTGAAGAACAGGACTTTTGTTCCCTGCTCAACGGTTTCCGGAAACAGGTTTAATTCTTCCATTACATCGTAGATCCTGTCTACACCAAATGAAATGCCCACGCCTGGAATACCCGGCACACCGAACAATCCGGTAAGGTCATCGTAACGGCCACCGCCTCCTATGCTTCCGATCTTTACCTGCCCGGGGGCCTTCGCTTCGAATATGGTGCCCGTGTAATAATTCAGCCCGCGTGCCAGTGTAAGGTCCACCGAAGGGGAAGGCGAACCGTGCACGCCGGTCATGGAAAGAATGAATTCCAGTTCCTCGATCCCTTTGTTTCCCGTCACAGAATTTTGAAAAAGGGTTCGCACCGCGTGCAGTTTTTCCCCGTTGCTGCCATCGATGTTGAGATAACCTTCGATAATTTTGATCTCGGTGGAAGCAAGCCCGCGCATGGACAGTTCTTCTTTTACTTTTTCTATGCCTATTTTATCGAGCTTGTCGATGGCGATGGTAATCTCCATCATTTTTTCTTCTCCGCCGCACAATTCCGCAAGCGCACCAAGGATCTTTCTTGAATTAATCTTCAGCTGGTAATCTTTAACACCGAGCCGGTCGAACACCTCATTATAAATATTGACGAATTCCACTTCATTCAGGAGACTGTGGCTACCAACGATGTCGGCATCGCACTGGTAAAACTCGCGGTACCTTCCTTTCTGAGGTCTGTCGGCACGCCACACGGGCTGCATCTGATAACGCTTGAAAGGAAAGTTGAGCTGCCCATGATTCATGGCCACATATCTTGCAAATGGAATCGTAAGGTCGTACTTGAGCGCGCGCTCAGTAAGGTTCCTGTCATTCTTTCCCTGCAGAATATTTTCAAATGCTCCCTTTGCTTTTTCGTGGTGCTTCGGATCATTTAATCCGTTATTCAGGATCTTGAATATCAGCTTGTCGCCTTCATCGCCATACTTGCCCATCAGGGTTTCGAGATTTTCAAGCGCAGGCGTTTCCAGCGGCTGAAATCCGTACAATTCAAAAACACTGCGGATGGTATTGAAAATAAAATTCCGCCTGCGTACTACATCCGGTCCGAAGTCGCGCGTGCCCTGTGGAAGCGATGGTTTAGCCATTGATCAAAAATCTGCTTTAGTCCCCAAAAGTAAGAGATGGGCCGTTTATTGTTTTGAAGTGACCGCACCGTATTTACGGATGATGGCATCACAGGCTAAGTCGATGAGACGGTATACTTCGTGATAGCCTGGTTCGGGGCCGTACCATGGATCGGGGACCGACCTGTTCTTGCCGGGATACAGTTCATTGAGGAACAGCTCTACTTTTGCCGGATCAAATTTTTCTTTGGCGATCATTCTGATGTCGTCGATAACATCGTCTGCCATGGCATATATCTTATCATACCTGCTCATGTCCTCTTTTACAAACTGCCTTGCTCTTTGCTCACAGATATCGATGCCATTCAGCTTCGCCACTTTTTGCGACAGTTTGTGGGGAGGCTCTCCTACATGGTAGCCGTTGGTTCCTGCGCTTTCAATTGTCCAGTCAAGCCCGGCAGCCTTCGCCTTATGTTTTAATATTCCTTCTGCCAGCGGGCTCCTGCAAATATTTCCAAGACAGACCATTAATATTTTCATCACGGTTCTTTTGCTGCGCAAAATTAAGGACTGCAGAAAAGACGGGAAAACGGAAAGAGATTATGGAAAAATTCCGCTGCCGCCATCTCAATGACATGCCCATACTTTACCGGTAAGCATGTAGGCCTTCGAAAACACATCAACTAAACAACTATGAACAGTAATGAAATCCTCAAAGCGGATTTTTTAGACATCCTCTTTGACTGCCGGAACAAAAGCTATGGCGCATACGCGCTGAGAAAAAATTATCAGCTAAGGCTGGAGATCGCACTCGTGATTTCTTTGGGAGTTGCAGCGATCCTGCTGTTGCTTATCAGGCCAAACCATTATTCAAAATCTGTTTATACGGCACCGGAAGGAGGCGTTGTGGTGAAATATCTTGATGTTTCAAAAGACGAAAAGAAGATTGTGCTTCCAAAGCCAAAAGCGGCCATACACCAGGCACACGTGGCCGAGGAAAATTTCACCCGGCCGGTGATCACTGAAAACAACATGGTGAAGAACACTATGGCGGATCAGAAAACTCTTATCACTGCATTGATATCGGATCATAGAAATGAAGGTCCCGCCATTACCGGACCTGTTACGCCGCTGGTTGCGGAACACGGTACGGGTGGGAATGCAAGGGAGGAAAATCATCCTGCGCCAGATCCTGAATTAACACAAAGGGAGCCCGAATTTCCAGGCGGTACAAAAGCATGGCTTGCCTTCCTTACGCGCAACCTGCAGGTGCCGAGCGAGCTGGAGGCCGGGGAAAAAAAGACCGTGCTTATGCGCTTCCTGGTATCGGCCGATGGTGAGGTAACAGGATTTGAAGTGTTGCAGTCGGGTGGCCGCAATTATGATAACGAAGTGATACGCGTATTGAAGAAAATGCCCAGGTGGAAACCGGCCATTCAGAATGGACAGCCGGTGTCCAGATCATTTACGCAGCCCGTCACATTTATGGGGCTGAGCGAGTAAATTGTTTTAAATTGCTTCACCCTAAAGAGGACCATGCTGG
>DATMHB010000227.1:0-2400 GCA_035555175.1 Flavisolibacter sp.
CCTTTATTCTGCATTGGCCAGCAGGATCGGATTATAAAGATTCAGTCCGTTTCCTACGTTCGGATCCGCTAATGGATCCTGCGTGTCGATGTCCTGGTTAGCAGAAAGAAATGGCCGGTACTTTACCGCATTGCGCAAGCGGTTGTACGACGATCCCTGATCGGATGAAACGCCCGCTCCGTAAACATCCTGATGAGAATACCGACCGCTTACCCCTACCTTGAGGTCGTTGGTGATCTTATAATCGCCCTTAAGGTTCAGCAAATGTCTCTTATAGCTCGAGTTGATAACGATGGCCTTGTCATCATTGTATGTGTATCCGAAATTATAGGTGACCTTTTTATTGCCGCCTGAGGCTGTAACATTATGCGTTTGCGTAACGCCGGTCCTTCCAAAAACTTCTTCCTGCCAGTTTACCGGCGCTACGTTCTTATAATTGGAAAGTGTATCCCAGGTCGTTCCAAAATTCCTGGTGAAGGTGGTGCTGTCCGTACTGCTTCCTCTTGATCGTTCAGACTGGTAGATCACGTAATTGTATGGATCCAGAACATCGAGTGTCCTCGCCAATTTCTTGATGCCGACGAAGCCATTATACCTCACTATGGTGCGGCCCGGTCTTCCGCTTTTGGTTGTAATCACAATAACGCCATTCGCACCCCGTGCTCCATAAATGGCAGTGGCTGCGGCGTCCTTCAATACGTCGATGGTTTGAATATCCTGCGGGGAAATGCTGGAGAGACCGTTTTCTACCTGCACGCCATCAATAATAAATAGTGGTGAATTATCTCCGGTGATCGACATACCGCCTCTTACTCTGATCCTGATCTGAGCATCCGGCGATCCCTCGGAAGTAGTAGCGGTAACGCCTGCCAGCCGTCCATTCAGTGCTTCTGCCGCTGAATTGATCGGGATATCCTTCAGGTCTCTGGCGCCGATAGATGATACGGACGCCAACAGATCTCGTCTTCTAATGGCCTGGTAACCGATAACCACTACATCCAGCGCGGACGATGAGCTGGCCATTGTAATATTCAGGTTGGTCCGATCGCCAACCGTTATTTGCTGGCTCAAAAAGCCGACGGAAGTAAAGATCAGAACCGCATTGGCGTTGTCAACCGTGATAGCGAATGTTCCATCGTTATTGGTTGCCGTACTTCTGTTAGTGCCCCTCACCGTGACATTGACACCGGGAAGACCGGACCTGGTGCTGTCAGACACCACCCTGCCCGAAACCTGGCGCGACTGGCTCCAGGCGAAAGCAAAAGAGCAGCAGGCAATCAATAAGAGATAGATTTTTCTTTTCATATACAAGCATGATTGTTTAAAAATTCTGTTTTGGCTGAACGGTCATTCTATTCAAGAGGACGGGATCCGGAGAATTGAAAACTGCGGGGCTCAGACAAATTTGCCTCAGCTTCAGCACAAGTCTAACGAGATATTCCCTGACAACCTGCTCTGAAAAAGGATTTTTTTACGCAATCGTTACCGACAACGTTTGCAGTTTCGGCTGTGCCCGGGAAATTCGATACTTTTAAACGGATTTTAACCTGAAACAGCACAAGGATCCCATCGAAAAAAATGAAGTTCGACACGGTTACGATAAAGGATATTGCAAAAGCGCTCAACCTATCCACTTCCACCGTATCGCGGGCATTGCGCGGCAGTTATGAGATCAGCGCCGAAACAAAAAAGCAGGTGCTTGAATATGCCGAAAAGATCAACTACCGTCCTAACCCCATTGCCCTTAGCCTGAAGGAAAGAAGGACCAGGGCGATCGGTGTAGTGGTGAGCGAGATCGCGAATAATTATTTCTCTCAAGCTATCAACGGCATTGAATCCATCGCCTATAACCGGGGCTACCATGTCATCATTACGCAAAGTCACGAATCGCAGGCCAGAGAAAAAGTAAATGTAGAGCACATGGCAGCTCGTGGAGTGGACGGCCTATTGGTTTCCCTGTCGAGTGAATCCGCTGACATATCGTATCTCAAAGAATTGCATGAGAAAGGATTGCCCATTGTATTTTTTGATCGCATCAGCAATGAGATTGAAACGCACAAAGTGAGCGCCAACAATTACCTGGGCGCCTTCCACGCAACGGAACATCTCATCTTCCAGGGATTTAAGAAGATCGCTCACATTACCAGCTCTCCCTATCTGTCGATATCAATTGAAAGGCTGAATGGCTATAAAGCGGCACTTGAAAAACATGGCCTTCCGTTGAATGAAGAATTGATCCGGTATTGTAATCATGGTGGCATGATCGCCCAGGAAGTAGAGGATGCGATCGGCAGTTTATTCAAGGCAAGAACAAAACCCGATGCGATCTTCACGGCGGGCGATCGGCTTACAACGGTATGCTTCAGCTATCTGAAAAGAATGAAACAAAAAAAAGAAATG
>DATMHB010000228.1:0-3623 GCA_035555175.1 Flavisolibacter sp.
TTTTCTTTGAGACGGTAACCATTCAAACACTCGACCATAATGGCCGGATCATTGGCCTGCAACAGCGTATTGTACATGCCAACGGCCTGCGTCATATTGCGCGGCACACACACGTACATGCCCCGAAGTGCATGGATCATCATGCCCATCGGCGAACCGCTATGCCAGATACCTTCGAGGCGGTGTCCTCTGGTACGAACGATGAGCGGACAGCTTTGAATACCTCGCGTGCGGAAGTGCAGTGTGGCCACGTCGTCGCTTAAAGGCTGCAGTCCGTACAATAAATAGTCGAGGTATTGAATCTCTGCTATCGGCCGCAATCCTCGCATCGCCATTCCAATGCCCTGCCCCATGATGGTAAGTTCCCGGATGCCTGTGTCAAATATCCTGTCTTCACCATATTTCGCCTGCAAGCCCGAGAAACCCTGGTTCACATCGCCAATATGTCCGAGGTCTTCACCAAATGCAAAAACTTTTGGGCTGGATGAAAATAGCTGGTCAAAATAACGGTTGAGCACTTCAAAACCATTCACCATGGGCGCATCGGCCGCATAGCTTACGCTGACAGCGTCTACTTGCAAAGCACTCTTTGGCCCTTCATTGTAAAGGTGTGAGTTATATAAGACTTTATTTTCTTCAAGCAGATCCCTGTAATAATCCTTCAGCCAATACCCTGCCTCGTGCGCACCTGCCATTACAGTGGCAGAATAGAGGATCCGCATTACATCACGCCGCAGGGGCTCGCGGTTCTTCAACAACTCGGTGGATAAAGCAGTGAGGGCTTCTTTTTGGCCGTCCAGTTTTGCAGCCGCATCCTGGATGAGCTCCACCACCCTTGACACATGATTTTTTATCGGTTGCAGATAATTATCCCAGGCCAACTGCTTTTCCCTGCGCACCGTTTCTTTTGCTTCGTGTTCTATTGCATCCAGCTCTTCATCTTCGGCAAGCATATTGGCAATGATCCATTCCCGCATTTTTTTCATTGCGTCCCATTCCCTTTCCCATTCGAGCCGTTCGGGCGACTTGTACCTTTCATGGCTACCCGAAGTTGAATGGCCCTGAGGCTGCGTCATCTCTTCCACATGAAAGAGAACGGGGGTATGGGTTTGCCTGGCCAACCTGATGCCTTCTTCAAACACCTCGCACATACCGGCATAGTCCCATCCCTTCACTTTATAAATATTATATCCATTGGTGCCTTCTTCTTTTTCCATTCCTTTGAGCGCTTCCGATATCGAGCCCTTAGTGGTCTGATATTTTCTTGGAACAGAGATGCCATAACCATCATCCCACACAAAGACTGCGAGCGGCACCTGCAGCACACCAGCTGCGTTGATGGTTTCCCAGAATTGTCCTTCAGAAGTGGAGGCGTCGCCAATGGTGCAGAAGCAGACCTCATTTCCGTTATCGGAAAGGCCCTTGAACGGTTCTGCTTGGCGCGCGTTGCGGAATACTTTTGAGGCAAAGGCCAGGCCCAATCCCCTCGCCATTTGCCCCGCCGTGGGAGCGATGTCGGAAGAAACATTTTTCCTGTTGGCCAGGTCGAGCCATTCTCCGTTCTCATCAACAAAGGGTGTAGCGAAATGCGAGACCATCTGGCGTCCTGCACTAAAAGGATCATTGCCCGGAATGGGATCGGCATAGAGTTGTGCGAAGAATTGTTGTAAGGTGGATAGGCCGCAAGCAAAGGCAAAGGTTTGGTCGCGGTAATAGCCCGATCGGAAATCGCCGGGGTGGAAAAACTTGGCCATGGCCACCTGGGCTACTTCCTTGCCATCACCGAAGATGCCAAACTTGGCCTTTCCGGTAAGGACCTCCTTGCGGCCGATGAGGCTGGCCTCCCGGCTTATGCATACCCAGCGATAATCCTGCAGGACCTCTTCCCTGAAACTGTCAAATGATAGTTTTTCCAGGGAATGCTGGCCAGCCTCATATGTATTTTCCATGGAGCAAAAATAGGCTTTCGCGCTTACCGTTAAAAAATCACAAAATGTCTGTTTTACTATAGTTTCCCACAGCTTTGCCTTATTTTTGAGGACAACATTTTCTTATGAAAAGAATATTGTTTTTAGCTGCCGGCCTGCTTGCACTTAGCATAGGTCGGGCGCAGCAAACCCCGGTAGAGGCCCAGGGCGTTGCGACGCCGGCGGCCGATGTGCTGAATTTGAAGGAAGCAGAGCATGATTTTGGCAAGATCCCACAGGGGAAACCGGTATTTTACGTTTTTGAGATCGTGAATACGGGTAACATTCCCCTGAAGCTCGATAATGTACAGGCAAGCTGCGGATGTACCACGCCCGAGTGGAGCAAGGATCCGATCGCAGCAGGCGCAACCGACAAGATCAAAGTAGGATATAACGCCGCCAATGAAGGCGCATTTGAAAAATACATTACCATCACCTACAATGGTAATCAGTCGAAGCAATTAAGGATAAAAGGAACTGTTTGGCGAGCACCGTTGGGTTCTGCTCCATCCAACCAGTCAGTACAATTTTTAAAACAACAAATTCAATAAAATGAAAAAACTGCTCTTTCTTGCTGCAGCATTCGTGTCCGGATTTGCAGCCATGGCACAACAAAAGCCCGATGAAGTGATCAAGATCAACACCGAAAAATATGAATTCGGCAAGATCAAACAAGGTGTTCCGGTTGTTACTTATTTTACACTGACCAATATCAGTGATAAGCCAATCGTGATCGAGAGTGCATGGGCAGGTTGTGGTTGTACTACGCCCGAAGTTTCCAAGGCACCGATCGCCCCCAACGGTACCACTCAAATAAAAGTTGGATATAATGCGGCTAACCAGGGACCATTCAACAAGGATGTGAACCTGAAGCTTGCCGGCGTTACCGAACCAAAGGTGATCAAGATCAGCGGTGAAGTGCTCGATACAAAAGCATACGACGAGTATACTAAAACCGACGAGTATAAGAAATCTGAAAAAGCAAAATTGTCGAAAGAAGCGAAGGATGCAAAAGCTGTTAAGAAAGCAGCAAAAAAAGCAAAAAGCAACGTGTCAACACGTTAATGTATAAGCCATCTTGTGTATAATCCCTTCCCCATGGAAGGGATTTTTATTATCATGAACAAAGGAATATGAAACAGCAATTGATTGAGGCCTGGAACACGGGCAATAAGATCAACCTGATGCTGGTAGCGAACACGTCTGCCGACGGCTTGCAAAAAACACTTTCTACCCGCGGAGGCCGAACGGTAGCAGAACAATTGCTACACATGCATTCGGTGCGGATGCAATGGCTTGAAACCTCAGCAAAAGAGCTCTTTAATAACTACCGATCAAACGGAAAGGATGCAGGCGCAGATGCAACGGCTCTTTCAGCGCGCTTCACGGAATCGGGGAAGGCCATTGAGCAATTTATCGGCGAAAGTTGGGATAATGGCGGAAAAGTATCAGGCTTCAGGAAAGGACTGATACCGTTCATTGCCTACCTCCTTTCGCATGAAGCGCACCACCGTGGAAATATTCTTCTTACACTGAAGCAGAGTGGTATTAAATTACCGGATGCACTGAAATGGGGAATATGGGAATGGAATAAGGTATAAAGGAGCGCGGGTAACAGAGCGAACAGCACGAAGGAAATAGAAAGCTACAAACAAA
>DATMHB010000229.1:0-5492 GCA_035555175.1 Flavisolibacter sp.
GCTGGCGAATATGCGCGGTGCCGGTGTTCCTGACCCGAGATTGCCAAAAATTGTTCCGGCCACCATGTCCAATATTCAGCTCGATGTCAATAACAAAGTGTCATCCTATACCTGGCTCCGTTCCATCGGGGTTGATACTTATG
Organism: Flavisolibacter sp.; assembly: GCA_035555175.1. Taxonomy (GTDB): domain Bacteria; phylum Bacteroidota; class Bacteroidia; order Chitinophagales; family Chitinophagaceae; genus Flavisolibacter. The sequence continues at coordinate 144 of DATMHB010000229.1, forward strand.
GTGCGGCCACCCGGCTGCTCAAAGGCGGCGCAACTTCAATTGCAACGGAAAGCTATGCAGCATCAAATACTAATATTAAGTACACGATTGCCGATGCAACGGACCGCGCAAATTTCATCGCTGCCCAGGTTGCGGCCGGCCGTGCTTATACCACCAGCGGGAATGATGTAACCGTCACTTACAAGGCGGGCTCGATGTATATCAACAGTACGAACTACCTGCTTGCCGGGGATACGGTTTATGTGAACCTGCGTAGTTGCTCTCTTCAATATGGTACAACCGGTGTCAATAGTCAAACTGATCTGAACTGGTATCCCTCACCAGCCGCCGGGGCCGCCGGCGCCATTGGGTCCACGGGCTCATTTCAAATACGTCCGGTTTCCGACCAGGAAATTCTGACCTACCATGAAATGTGCTTTATTAAAGCGGAAGTGTACATGAGAAAAGGCGATGCCGGAAATGCATACACCGCATACAGGGCAGGCATCCAGGCGCATTTGGACATGATGCAGGCCAAGCTCACACAATGGAAAGGCGGTGGATATAATAATCCTGACATGTGGCCGATGGATCAGGCTTCTATCAATACCTATCTGTCAAGTAATGCGGTTGCCCAGGGTGCGGGTGCGTTGACAATGCAGGACATCATGCTCCAAAAATATGTGGCCATGGGCTGCAGTATTGAAAACTGGAACGATATGCGCCGTTTTAATTTCAGCGCAGGCAATGTTGGTAGCTTTGGCGTGATCTATCCAGGCTATGACCGGGGGCCATTATTCGCAGGTCAGGCTTTGTATACCGGCGGTTCCAAAACAGATCCAAGGTACTGGCAACGCCGCTGGAAGCTGCCCACAACGCTTGAATTAAATTATAATCTGAACAATGCGCTTGCCATGAACAAGCACGCCGCCGACCTGAATATCTGGAGTATGCCCGTTTGGTGGGATTGCGCAACAGACGATGAATACTTTGCGTATCTGAAATAGTGATACGTCGGTTTATTTGCGCTTATAGTGCGCTTGCGGAAATATTCCCCGCAGAATAAATATCAAAACATTTTCAAAGGCTGCTCGGCTTGAGCAGCCTTTTTTCTTTTGCTGTTGATCTAAAAACGGCTTCGAATATTCAGAAAGAATTTGCCTCCATGCGATCATTATGAAAGATGAAATGGTCAGCCATGAATAAAAACATCGCAAGCCTTAAGGGAGCTTTATATTATAACAGTAGATTTTAATCTGGCACCGGATGCACGAGATACTATGAGGCTGATACGCTATCTCCTTTAAAAGTGTTTGGTGGGCGTTTTTTTGCTTCGCCATTTACTGCTCCCTTTAGGCCGCCTTTGATTGCTCATGAGAGCGGATAAGCAGTTTCGCTCTTTGTTTCTGAGAGGACAAAAAAGCTTTGCACAGTAGTAATATTCGGAAGCGTTGCCAACTTTCGATAAAAGATGTGGTAGGCTTCCATGTCCGTTGTAGCCACACGCAAGATAAAATCAAACGTGCCAGTCATTTGAAAACACTCCATTACTTCAGGAAATTTGACGACTTCTTTTTCGAACGATGACAAGGTTTTAGCCGCATGGTCATTGAGCAGCACCTGGCTAAATGCAATCAGACCTTTATCGATTTTTTTGCGATCCAGGATCGCTACGATGCGCTTGATATAACCGGTTTCTTTCAGCCGCCTTATTCTTTCATGAATGGTGGCGACCGATTTATGCAGTTGCACGGCAATCTCTTTGTTTGTCAGTTCAGCATTCTGCTGCAGCAAGCCTAGGATCGACAGATCCGTTTTATCAAGATTATTTGATGTCATATTCAAATTGAATAACTGAAAGAAATTCGGCGGCGCCCCGGTATCGCAGCCTTTATCCGGATAAAAATATAGAGATCAACAGATATTCCGGAAAATTTATGGAAAAAAATCAAATCGTAGTAAAGGCTGAAAAGTATTTAGATATTTAATAGGAAAAATTACGGTTTAAAGCTCTATGCCAGCAAAGCGCAGTTTTTTCAACCGGTTCGTCTGTATCAATGCAATTATTTGCGTGGATGGACGAATTGTAATCAAACGATATTTTTTCTAAACCTCAATTGGTCGTTGCTATGAATGATTCTATTTACCTCGACAATGCCGCTACCACCCGCCTGAGCCGGGAAGTGCTCGATGCGATGATGCCTTACTTAACAGAACATTTTGGTAACCCTTCCTCCACCTATTCAAAAGGACGCGCTACGCGCATAGCAGTTGAGGCCGCAAGAAAAACAGTTGCTCAGTTGCTCGGTGTAACATCGTCAACCATTTACTTCACGAGCGGTGGTACGGAAAGTAATAATACGGCCATCGCAGCAGCCATTCGTGATCTGGGTTGTACTTGCATCATTACCTCACCCGTTGAGCACCACGCGGTTTTGCATACAGCGGAATATTACAGCCGTCGCGAAAAAGTACCGCTCCTCTTGGTATCAATCAACGAGGATGGTACGGCAGACTATCAGGATCTGGAACAAAAATTAAAGGAGCAATGCGGCGCAGGACACAAGTGTCTCGTGTCGCTGATGCATGCCAACAATGAGATCGGCACCTTGCTCGACATAAAGCGAGTCGGAGATCTATGCAAAATGTATCAGGCGATCTTTCATTCCGACTGCGTGCAAACGGTGGGCCACTACCCGCTGAATTTATCCGAGCTCCCTGTACATTTTATTTCTGCAGCGGGACATAAATTCCATGGGCCAAAAGGCAGCGGCATTCTCTACGTGCATCCATCTATTCACATCCAGCCCCTTCTATATGGTGGCGGTCAGGAACGGAATATGCGCGCAGGGACCGAAAATGTGTATGGGATCATTGGGTTTGCAAAAGCATTGGAGCTCGCTATGAAAAATCTTGAGGAAGAGAGGCGGCATATTGGCGGGCTGAAAGCCTATATGAAAGCGCAGTTGATAGAGTGTGTTCCGGGTGTACAATTCAATGGTAACGGGAATGGACTATACACTGTTTTAAGTGTTTGCTTTCCCAAAACCGCACAAAGCGATATGCTCCTGTTGAATCTGGATATGGAAGGCATTTGCGTTTCAGGCGGGAGCGCCTGCAGCAGTGGCGGCGGCTCACACGTGATGACCGCGCTGAACAGGGCAGAAGGGTGCACGACCATCCGGTTCTCCTTTAGTAAGGATAATTCCATTGCAGAAATTGACCGGGTGATTGCTGTATTAAGATCGATTCTGGTTTCGGAAGAGACGATGGATGTATAATTCAATACACTGAAGATGGAAGTACTGGGCTACATTGCTTCGCTATTGATTGGTGTGTCGCTGGGCCTCGTGGGCGCCGGCGGAAGCATCCTTACCGTTCCGGTAATGGTCTACCTGTTTCATATTCCCGTGTTAACGGCTACTTCCTATTCGTTATTCATTGTTGGTACAACCAGCATGATGGGTACCTGGCACCAGTTCAGGCAGGACGCTGTTAATACAAAAGTATCCATCATGTTTAGCCTGGTCTCAATCACAATGGTGTTTGTCATCCGCCACTATGTATTGCCCATGGTGCCAGACCACTTGTTTTATTTAGGAGGCGTGCCCGTAACAGCTTCTCTTGTGAGCATGGTGCTGTTTTCTATGTTGATGCTGACAGCAGCGTATGCGATGATAAGGAAAAAAAATACCAATGACGCAGCATCGTCCAACGCCCGGCCTGTGGCCCGCCTCGTGTTTTGTGGTCTGTTGGTCGGCCTTGTTACCGGCTTTTTAGGTGCAGGCGGTGGTTTTATTCTCATCCCGTCATTAGTGCTCTTGTTAGGGCTGCCAATGAGAACTGCCATTGGTACTTCACTCATGATCATCGCACTCAATTCGCTCTTTGGCTTTGCTCTCGATCTTGGGCACTTGACAATCGACTGGACCCTGTTGGGAGGTGTGACCTTAGTGGCCGTCACTGGCATTTTCATGGGTATGGCCTTTGGGAAAAAAATGGGAGGCCCTAGCCTTAGGGTTAGCTTTGGCTGGTTAGTAATGGCGCTCGGAGGCTTGATCCTGGTGGCAGAACTGGCCAGCTTTCTTTCAAAAACATAAGCCACGCGGAATAACAGCCTGCAACAATCAGCATGCAAAGAATCGCCCTGCGGAAACAGCGATCCATTTAAAAAAGACCTGTTCGGTAGATGCGCCTTTCGGCTTTTGAGCATCCTTAGATCAAAACCCCAGGATGGAAACCCGGGGTTGTGTAAATTAAAAAGACTGTTTAGCCTGCGCAAGTTAAACGCGGCACCGCGTGGAATATTAAGCCATTATTAATTCCTGCGTCTTCATATAAAATTCATCTGGCCATAACAATTACACATATGGAACAGTTGGCCGTTCGCTTACTTTTCCAGTGAAACTTTTTGATATTAACGCGGCGCGATCGACATCGGTCGCTGGGTTTGCGTGTTCCATTAGAACGACAACCGGAAGCCGCTTTCCTGCCTATTTGTTTGCGCACGTATTGTCGGATATTTCATATAGATTTAGACTTCGATCATCTATCCTGTAACATTTGTAAATCAGTTTTGGTACATGAGGTATTTTCTTTTTCTGGTTTTCTTTGGCGTTGCAGCCACATCGCAGTCGCAAAAGCCAACGGCAAACAGCGCAGATTCAACCGTTCTTCTTCCTAACGGATGGCGTTTGTCGCCGGCAGGGAGGAGCATTCCGCTGGGCGATCTTCCATTGAACATAGCTGTTTCCTCTTCAAAAAAGTGGATCGCAGTTACGAATAATGGTCAAAGCACCCAAACGCTGCAACTCATCGACGCAAAGACAGAAAAGCAACTGGACTGGGTCCAAATTCCCAAAAGCTGGTATGGCCTTAAGTTCTCTGCGAACGATAAATTCCTCTACGCTTCCGGTGGTAATGATAACTGGATATTGAAATATGAAATTGCCCGCAACAAACTTCTGCTTCGCGATAGCATTATACTCGGCCCGAAATGGCCAAACAAAATTTCGCCCGCGGGCTTCGACATCGATGAGGCCAGACAGTTGCTCTATGTGGTAACAAAAGAAAATAATAAGCTTTACATCATAAATCTGAAGAACAAGCAAAAGACCGATTCACTGCCGTTGGGGGGCGAAGGTTACACCTGTTTACTTTCTTCTGATAAAAAACAATTGTATATCAGTTGCTGGGGATGCGACAAAGTGATTGTGTTCGATACTTGGAAGAAAACGATCGCAAGAGAGTTCCGGGTCGGTGACAATCCAAACGAAATTTGTCTTTCCAGAAATGGAAAAAGATTATTTGTTGCCAATGCCAACGATAATAGCGTTTCTGTGATCGATCTGCCATAGGCAACAGTACCAG
>DATMHB010000230.1:0-2556 GCA_035555175.1 Flavisolibacter sp.
GAGCTACCGGAAGTACCTATTGACCGGATATGGGTTCCGGTAAGATCCTCAATACTTTGATATTGGTACACGTCGCCCTTTGACAAACTTACGGTGAACGGCTGGTTGGCAGGATGTGTGCCATTGGCGTCGGCATTGGTAGGAACAATTTCGAGCGTTGTGTTGTCTTCTGTGGCTACAACATCAAACTGACAAAACCGTGGGCTCTGGTTTCCTTGCGATTTGTAAGTGGCCACATAATATTTTTTGCCGAGCACCGTGGTAGGCAGCACCAGCGTCGACCCGGAGCGCGCAGCGTTCAGGATATGTGAGTAAACAACAACCGGGTTGTCGGTAGTGATGTGAATGCCTGTTTTGATGCCCACGCCTTCTACCTGGGCGTTATAGGCAATCGAATTGGCGGGCGTTGTAGTGTTCGTGAGCCGCACCGTAGACACCTGATTGGCAGTAACGGTAAAGGGGATGGTGTTTCCATTAATCTCAACTATACCTGAAGCGTTCTGATCCGAAGTAATGTAAAGCGCCATGCGCGATCCTGTACGGTCAATATGGCCTGGATAGATAACCCAAAAGTCCTTCCCCTTGTTCGAGAAATCCTGGGCACCGGCCAACAGGCTCAACAAGATGAGCAGATAGGAAAGGCAAGAGCGGAAAATTTTCATCTCAGTTAGTTCCGGAAAAAGGTATATGCAATCTACACAAAAGCGGCCACCTCCAAATTTATAAGGCCCAATAGACTGATAGATCATGGCCGCACTAAATAGTTTAATGAAAGTTCTCTGCCAGTTTGGCCTACATCATCAACATCTTTGAACCTTCCGACAAGCAAGCTGATCGGCATTAGCCAGCCGTCAATTTTATTTCGGGTGGCGCGCATGAAGCGATTGGCATCCCATTAATGCCCCGGAAAGTTTTGTCAATCCTTCGATCGGCTTCCAATGATTTGGGCCCGGGATTCAAATTTAACCAATTCAAAAAGAGATATTATTTCTAATGCATTTACTTTTTTAAGATATTATCTTAACAGATCGTCACATTATTTTTATTTTCAGTTGTTTACGTTGCACTTTATGACTGACGCGAAGTTTTTTGTTTTTCTGATCCTGACGGGGCGGAATGAGCCTCGGAAAATCTACTATAGCACCTTAATGAAATTGTATAAACAACTGTATATTAAGCGGATAATGGGAAATTGGCAACTAAAAAAAGTAGTAATTGAAAGACGGCGACTCAGCGTCGCGTTTGCTATAAATTTTAGCCGCCTGTTTTAGCGCGTGAGGTTCTACATTTTGCTGAATGCATAATATTTGCATAGTATCCTTTTATGAAATTTGCGTATTCATCCCTCCTCCTCGTGGCTATTGTCTCGGGTTGTGCGAATGTTAAGGATCCGGAATTCCGGCGTATTGACCATTTCGGTCTGCGGGCTATAGGTCTTCAGCAGGCAACCATCGGATTCAACGTCACCTATTTTAATCCTAATAATTTCGGGGTAACTGTCAAAGATGCAGCAGCAGAAATTTATATGGACAGTATTTATTTAGGCAAGTTCAGCCAGGATGCTGCCGTGGATGTGAAGAAAGGATCGGAGTTTTCGGTACCGTTTTCCGGCGCTGTTTCTCTTCAAACAGCGTTGAATTTAAAAATAGAGGACCTGGCGCAGAAGGAGATCGTGTTACGGGCCGACGGCTCAGCGAAGGTTGGGAAGGCCGGCGTTTACGTTACCAGGCCCATCCATTACCAGGGAAAACACAGGCTGCAGATAAGGTTATAAAAAAAGCTCCTTCCGGAGCTTCATAATTTTCGTTCGAGGATCATTGCTTGGTTTTGGGGCCGCCGTCTTCCGGTTTCTTGCAACATTTTGGAAGAGCCTTGTAAGAGTCGGCATTCGCAGCGATCTCGCTGGCGTCGTATCCGGCATTAGCGATCGCGGTCTTAATGATTTCCTCATTGGTGCGATCAGTAATGTATTTCACGGTTGTTTCTTTCCGCTTTACATTCACGTTTACGGTCATTACACCATCATACCTCTTCAGAAGGTCTTCAATGGTTTTTTTGCACATATTGCATTGAACGGTGGGAGTGCTGATCTTTACAGTCTGAATGGCTTTGGTTTGAGCAAAAGCAGCCACAGAAAAAAGAACAGCCGCAAAGGTCGAAAAAATGAGTTTTTTCATGAGTGGAGTTTGTACGAATTTAATAAAGTCCGGTCCAGTTTGCAGGGTCTGTGCGCCATTTTAACAAAACTTCCTCGTCTTCACGCCTGATCAGGCCTTTTTCGCCGGCGAGGTCCAATAAACTCGGATAATTTGTAAGAGAATAGCAGGATAAACCCATTTTTTGAAAAGCTTCATCCGCCACACTGAACTGATAATTAAAGATCGATACCATGCCGATCACTTCCACGCCATTTTGCTTTAAAACATCCACAACCTGCAAACTGCTTTTACCGGTGGAGATGAGGTCTTCAATAACAACCGTTTTTTGTCCAGCATTGTATTGGCCTTCGATCTGATTACCCAAACCGTGTTCCTTGGGCTTCGGCCTCACATAAAT
>DATMHB010000231.1:0-2575 GCA_035555175.1 Flavisolibacter sp.
CTGAGACAGTGGAGCAGACAACAACGACTGCCATTGAAACGCAGGTGAACGGATCGCCGGGCATGTCGTTCATTTCAAGTAACAGTACATCGAGCGGACAAAGTTCTATTACGGCCACATTCAATGTGGGAACCGATGTAAACATCGCTACGCTCGATGTTCAGAACCGGGTAAGTGTTGCACAGCCTGGCCTGCCAGATGCGGTGAAACGCCTCGGTCTTACGGTGCGCAAGCGAAACCCGAGCATCATGGTCGCGCTTGCGTTTTATTCGCCGAACGGAACACACGATCCGAAATTCATTGGCAACTTCGTCAACATTTACATGAAGGACGCCCTGCAGCGGGTGCCGGGGGTTGGCGATATTGTAACAAGAGCCCCCGACTTCAGCATGCGCATCTGGCTGAACCCTGAGAAATTAGCGGCACTGAACCTTACGCCGGCGGATATCACCAGCGCGCTCACTGAACAAAATCTTCAGGTAGCGGCAGGTACGGTGGGTGCGAATCCGCAGCCTGTCGGACAAAGTTTTGAATACAGTGTGCTCACCAATAGCCGCATCAATAATAAAGACCAGTTTGAAAACATTATTGTGCGCAATGCATCGTCCGGGGGACTGGTTTATCTGAAAGACGTTGCTCGTGTGGAGCTGGGCGTATTTGATTATACTAACAACGCTTATGTAAATGGCAAGCCGGCTTCATTCGTTCTAGTGTACCAGGCGCCGGGTGCAAATGCGCTTGATACTTATGAGGGCGTTCTAAAGGCACTGACCGAAGCAAAGAAGACTTTTCCGCCCGATATCGACTACCTGATCCCGTTAGAAACGGTTTCAGTGGTAAAGACCTCCATCCATGAAGTAGTGAATACGCTTCTTGAAGCACTGCTGCTTGTGGTGATCGTGGTCTTTTTATTCCTGCAAAACTGGAGGGCGACATTGATCCCGCTGCTGGCGATACCTGTGTCGTTGATTGGAACTTTTGTTTTTTTCATCCCATTTGGATTTACCATCAATACCCTTACGCTGTTTGCGTTCGTTCTCGCCATTGGCATCGTTGTGGATGATGCCATCGTGGTGGTAGAAGCGGTACAACATTATATCGATGCTTCGGAGATGTCGCCGAAAGAAGCTACGCGGGCAGCCATGAGAGATATTTCCGGACCCGTGATAGCCATTGCCCTCATTCTCGCTGCGGTGTTTGTACCTGTTGGCTTTATTCCTGGCATCGTAGGAAGATTGTATCAGCAGTTCGCGATCACCATTGCCGTATCGGTATTGATCTCTGCATTTGTTGCGCTGTCTCTTACGCCGGCACTTTGCATGATGATGCTGCGCCGCACCGCTGACGATGAAGCGCCAAAAAATTTGCTCGATCGTTTCTTTGCCTGGTTCAATGAAAAATTCGGCAGGCTCACTTTGTCTTATAGCAAGGGTGTGGCAGGGTGGATCAGGAAAACACCTTATGTGCTGGTGATGATGGCCGTACTTTTTGTGGGACTGTTCCTGTTGTTCAAAAGCAAGCCAACAGCATTTATTCCAACAGAAGATGAAGGAAGATTGTACGTAACCTATGAAATGCCCGAGGCGACATCAACCACGAGAAGCATTAACATGTTGAAAGACGTTATTGCGCGCATACAAAAGCTTCCGGAGGTAAGGGTTGTCGGAGGGCTCGCAGGGCTCAACATCCTGAGCTTTTCCAATAAAACAAACGTGGGGACCATCTTCGTTAGCCTCCGGCCCTGGGATGAGCGGGAAGGGAAGGAGCACCATGTGTTAGGCGTGGTACAAAAGATCAACAGGGCAACAGCCGATATCCGCGAGGCCCGCATCCTGGCCATTATGCCGCCGGCCATACCTGGTCTGGGTGCGGCGGCCGGATTCACGTTTGAATTGCAGCAAACGACAAGTACCGATAACATAAAACAATTTGAAAGCGTAGCGCAAAAGTTTCTTGCCGCAGTGAACAAGCGTCCCGAGATCGGCATGGCCTATACATTTTTCACGACGCGCACCCCAACTTATAAAGTTGACGTGGACCGTGAAAAGACTAAACAGCTCAATGTGAACGTCAACAACGTATACACGACGTTGTCGACCCTGCTCGGCAGCAGCTATGTGAACGATATTAATTTGTATGGGCGAAATTTCCGTGTAGTAGCACAGGCCGACAGTTCCTATCGTGCTTCACTTGCAGACCTGAACAGGTATTACGTAAGGAACGGAACAGGCGGTATGGTGCCGCTTAGTTCACTGGTAACGACGACGCTTATGGAAACGCCAACGCTCATTTCGCACTATAATATTTACCGTTCGATCGAGATCAACGGGACGGCAAAACAAGGGTATAGCAGCGGGCAGGCAATCGAAGCATTGAAGGAAGTTGCGGCGCAGACGCTTCCTGCCGGTTACGGTTATGAATTCTCGGGTATGAGCCGTGAAGAATTAAAAGCTGGTAGCAGCTCTATCTACATCTTTGCCCTGTCGCTCGTGTTCGTCTTTCTTTTTCTCGCTGCCTTGTATGAGAGTTGGGCGATCCCGTTCTCCGTGCTGTTTGCGGTTCCCATTGGCGCGTT
>DATMHB010000232.1:0-2783 GCA_035555175.1 Flavisolibacter sp.
TCTTTTTGGATCAATACACAGAAGCACGACGGTGGTGCGCAGGGCGTTTTTGCGCTCGCTAAGCAGGATGGTTCTTTCTGGGCCAATTTCTTTGTGATCATCGAAGGCAACACTTCTTCAAGCAATAAGATGCAGTCGAAATTGCATTTTGAAAAAAATGTAACGCCTTCAATTCCCAATTCAGAACACTGGATCGACCCTGCTGCACGGCCGGACGATATGTATGGCAACTGGAGACAGATCGTGTATACTTATGACGCGGCTACGTCGAAGGTTGCTTATTATGCCAATGGAAATCCTGTGGACCTTGGTGCTGATGCGATAAGGAAAAGTGGTAATGGAGCTGAGCTCCTCGGGCCGCTGGCATTTAAGGCCGCCACTAAATTTATCATCGGCGGTTATCAAAATCATCTGGGCGCCCCATTCGGCGGACTGGAGCCGTGGATGCTCACCTATACCGGCAAGCTGGATGAAATGAGATTCTGGAAAAGAGCGTTGAAAAGCGAAGAAGTCACGGCGCTCTACCAACTCGAAAGGCAAGGCAGATAAACATCTATAAGGGAGCTGCCAAAGTGCAGCTCCCTTGTTTTTTTCGATTATGAAACCAATCATTCTTTTGCTTTTTTCGGCAGGCATTTGGGCTTGCCATAAAAACAATGCCGGTGGCTCTGCACCACCACCGGCACCGGAAGTATTCCGGATCGAATCTTCGACAGTGAATGGAGCATCAGGCACTGCCGTCAATTATGGAGTGGCCACTACCCCGAAGATCAGCATCCTGCTTAGTGCGCCCGTGAACCGGGCCACTGCCAACAGCATTTTATTCAATACCGCTGCGGGCGTAGCCATTCCCTATAATCTTAGTTTCGAAAAGAATGACAGCGTCGTAAACCTGCAGCCGGCAACGCCCCTTCCGTTCCTTACCAAATTCAATGTGGCGGTGTCGACAGCGCTCCAATCGAAAAGCAATAAGTCGCTGGAAAATAGTGCGACGATCACATTCATCACATCAATAGACTCCGCTGATAAATTTGCGAGGATCTCCGATACAGCCCTCGTAGAGCTGGTACAAAAGCAAACCTTCCGCTACTTCTGGGAATTCGGCCATCCGGTCAGTGGTCTTGCGAGGGAAAGAAATACATCGGGCGATGTTGTTACGAGCGGAGGGTCGGGATTCGGCATCATGGCCATTATTACTGGTATCAGCCGTAATTTTATTAGTCGTGCCGAGGGACTGCAAAGATTGCAAACGATGGTTGGCTTTCTGAAAAATTCCGCAGAAACTTTTCACGGAGCATTTCCGCACTGGCTGAATGGTGCAACCGGGAAAACCGTTCCTTTCAGTACAAAAGATAATGGCGCAGACCTGGTAGAAACTTCTTTCCTGATGCAGGGTCTGTTATGCGCAAGGCAATATTTTAATGGTGCTGATGCAGCCGAATCAACGCTTCGCGCAGATATTAATTCTCTATGGAACGCAGTGGAATGGAGTTGGTTCCGGAAGAACAATGAAAATGTTTTGTACTGGCATTGGAGCCGCGACTACCAATGGGATATGAACCTGCCGGTCAGGGGCTGGAATGAATGCCTCGTTACCTATGTACTTGCTGCATCCTCTCCTTCTTATTCCATTCCAAAAATTGTTTACGAAAGTGGCTGGGCCCAGAACGGCGGGATGAAGAACGGAAATATTTATTTTGGATATCCATTACCGTTAGGTCCGGTGCTGGGCGGTCCTTTATTTTTTGCACACTATTCATTCCTTGGTCTGAATCCATTTGGCCTTACCGACCAATACGCCGATTACCAGGTGCAGGTGGTCAATCACACAAAGATCAATTACGAATACTGCCGAGCCAATCCAAGAAATTATTACGGATACAGTGACCAGTGCTGGGGACTAACGGCCAGCGACATTCCAAATGGCTATACGGCAAGCTCGCCAACGAATGATATTGGTGTGATCGCGCCGACCGCTGCGCTTTCTTCGTTTCCATACACGCCAGCCGAATCGATGAACGCACTGAGGTTTTTTTATTATAAGCTCGGAGACAAACTGTGGGGGCCGCACGGATTCTACGATGCATTCAGCCTGCACGACCAGTGGTTTGCCAGTTCGTATCTGGCCATCGACCAGGGACCTATTGTGGTGATGCTGGAGAATTATAGAACAGGACTTCTTTGGAAGCTCCTGATGAGTTGTCCCGAAGTTAAATCCGGTTTGACAAAACTTGGATTTCAAAGTCCGAATATTTGAGCTAAAGTCAATACTGTTTGCCGATGAAAAAATTATTATTTGCTTCTTTCCTTCTGGCTGCGCTCTCCTGCAATAGTCAAAAAAATAATGCTGCAAAGACCCCGCGGCCGCGCAATCTAACCGACTCGGCCCTGCTCGAGCTGGTGCAGAAACAGACCTTTAAGTATTTCTGGGATTTTGCTCATCCCGTCAGCGGCATGGCAAGAGAAAGAAGCAATGTTGCTTTTAATTACGGCGCCGAGGTGGTAACTACGGGCGGCACCGGATTCGGTGTGATGGCTACTATCGTGGCTGCAGATCGCGGATGGATCACAAGAGACACGGCAGCAAAACATTTGCTGAAGATGGTGAACTTTCTTTTGAAGGCAAATTCCTATCACGGTGTTTTCCCGCACTGGCTCGACGGTGCGACAGGCAAAACCATTCCGTTCAGCAGGAAGGATGATGGCGCCGACCTGGTGGAAACTTCTTACCTGTTTCAGGGCTTGTTATGTGCGGCCAGTTATTTCAGGGGGGATGATCGCAC
>DATMHB010000233.1:0-16027 GCA_035555175.1 Flavisolibacter sp.
AGTCTTCTGCAGAAAATGATGAAGCAGCGGAAAGATTCGCTGGGTATTTACCAGCAACAGAACCGCCCCGACCTTGCACAAAAGGAAGAAGAAGAGATTACTGTAATTGAAAAATTTCTGCCCAAGCAGTTGTCGGCCGAAGAGATCAGGTCGGAGCTCGATAAGGTGATTGCCGAAACCGGTGCGTCCTCGCCTGCCGATATGGGCAAAGTAATGGGAGTGGCTACCAAGCGCCTTGCGGGTCGTGCCGATGGCAAAACGATTTCCGCGCTGGTGAAGGAATTGCTTGCAAAATGATGATCGATATCATAGTCTTGATCCTGCTTGTCCTTGCACTCTTTAAGGGCCTGCGGAATGGTTTGATCATGGCGGTGTTTTCCTTTCTTTCGTTCGTGGTCGGGTTGGCGGCGGCATTGAAATTATCAGCGCTTGTGGCTGGTTATCTCGGCGACAATACCTCCATATCAAAACGCTGGTTACCCGCCCTGGCATTCTTCCTTGTGTTTTTTTTGGTTGGTCTGTGGATACGAATGGCAGCTCGGTTGCTGGAAGGCGTTTTCAAGATCGCGATGCTTGGATGGCTCAACCGGATGGGTGGCTTCCTGTTCTACACGCTGCTTTATATTTTTATATTGAGCGTTGTTATGTTCTATGCAGAAAAACTGAACCTGCTCAGTCCGCACGCAACAGCTGCTTCTATCAGTTATGCATACATTAAACCAATCGGTCCTTTCGTTATTAATGGCCTTGGCATTCTAGTGCCTTTCTTCCGTAACATGTTCGCTGAACTCGAAGCATTCTTTGGGCAATTAGCACCACATAACGGTTAGCTCACGGGGATACCGGCATCCTGGTTGTTGCTTCCAATCATCCTTCATGGTTGGCCTGTTAAATGCTTTGTTAGCTGTATCCTGTTGGAATGTAACCGAAAAGGATAAGATTAGGATAAGATTAAGTGATAACTCAATATGTGCAGGGATTGAAGCTTTTGATGCAAAACGATTATTTTAGCAAAAATTAACCTAAGAGAGCTGATGCAATATTCGATACAGGAGGAAGGCAAGTTCAGGTATATTGAGGAAGGGGAAGGCGAACCCCTTATGCTGTTGCATGGACTGTTCGGAGCTTTGAGCAATTTCAAGGATCTGATAGAACACTTTCGCAGAACGAACAAGGTGATCGTTCCAATGTTGCCGCTTTTTGATCTGGATATTTTGCATACGACGGTTGGCGGGCTTGCCAAATACGTCCATAAGTTCATAGAAACAAAGGGCTATCGCAATATTCACCTGCTTGGAAATTCTTTGGGAGGCCATGTAGCGCTTGTTCATGTGCTAAAGCATCCCGAAAAAATAAAATCGTTGATCCTTACAGGCAGTTCCGGACTCTTTGAGAATGGTATGGGCGATACTTATCCGCGCCGGGGCGATTACGAATACATAAAGAAGAAGACGGAAGTAACTTTTTATGATCCAAAGACGGCTACAAAGGAACTGGTGGATGAAGTATTCGAGATCACGCGTAACCGCCTGAAGGTAATCAAGATCATTGCCCTTGCAAAAAGCGCTATACGGCATAACCTTGGCGAAGAATTAAACAATATTAAGCAGCCCACGCTACTCATCTGGGGAAATAATGATACCATTACGCCTCCTTTTGTGGCACGGGAATTTCACCGGTTAATTCCAAACAGCGAGCTTCATTTCATAGATCAATGCGGGCATGCACCGATGATGGAGCAGCCGGGCGACTTCAATGTGATTCTAGAAAAATTTTTGAAAAAACTGAATGAGCCTGCAACAGTTAGATAGAACCAGTTGTCTTATTCAATGGTACCGTTACTATGTTAACCCGTGATCTCATATCGAACTCTATACCTTACTTGCATAAAGATGACAAGGTTTATCACGCACTCCAGCTGATGAATGATTATCACGTAGCCCACCTTCCTGTTGTAGATAATGAAAGTTATCTCGGTATCATTAGTGAAGAGCAACTCCTGCAAAGCGGGGATGACAATACGATCAATGAACTCGCCATCACCGACGGCACCGCCTCCGTGCAGGCCGGCGACCATTTCCTTAAAGCGATACAGATCGCGGTGGTCAATAAATTAAGCATCGTGCCGGTAGTGCACGAGAAACAGCTGCTCGGCATTGTTACCTATAACGACCTCCTGCGTAACGCTTCGGAATTCATGAGCCTTAACGAGCCCGGCGCCCTAATCGTGCTCGAAATGGAAAATAAGAACTACTCATTTACCGAGATCAACCGCATTGTAGAATCAAATGACGCACAAATTACCCAACTCAATACATTTACTGACCCGGAAAGCGGCAGTACCCAGGTAACCATAAGGGTAAGCAAGCTGGAGGTGTCCGATATCATCTCTACCTTCCAGAGATATGAGTATAATGTAAAATATTATTTTGGGGAGGAACTCTACGAAAATGAGCTGAGGACCAACTACGACAACCTGATGAATTATCTCAAAATCTGATCGTTCCGGTTTTTCTTTTGAATTTTTTTCTGTTTTTCCAAAACAGGTATCATATTTTGTATATTAAAGGAAATAGCGGCGCTCGATGAGATTTGTACGCAGACTTGCTTGTTTTTGTGCGATAGTGCTCACCCATGGACAGGTAGCCGCCCAGGAGGCAGCGCCCGGCAATGCACTGATCTTTTCTACAGACGCCGGCATCTCTCCAACTTCCGACTCCATCAACCAGAGGTATACCGTCCGGAACATTATTATCGCCGGTAACAGAAAAACAAATCCGAACATCATCCTCCGCGAACTGTCATTCCAGATAGACGAGGAATATCCACTTGAACAGATCACAAAAAAATTCAAAAAGGCGCGACAGCAGTTGATGAACACGGGTCTGTTCACAGATGTCACCGTTTCGTTGCAAACTCTCTCCGGCTATGACGTATATGTAAAGATCGAAGTGCTGGAGAAATGGTATATATGGCCTCAGCCATTCTTAAGAACGGTAGACAAAAATTTTCACGAATGGTGGACAGATAAGAACAGGAGCATGGACCGTATCAATTATGGCATCAGGCTTACGCATAACAATTTTACGGGGAGGAATGACAAGCTCAAGATCAATGTCATGAATGGGTACACGAGGCAGATAGCATTGGAGTATTATGGCCTCTATCTCGATAATCAGTTGCGTTGGTCGGTGAATGGCGGCTTATCCATCGGCCAGAACAGGGAAGTGAATTATATGACGAGGGACAATAAGCCGGTACCGATAAAGAACAATGACCAATTCCTGCGGACTTATACAAGTTGGTTTGCCGAAGTGAGCTTCCGTCCGGCGTTGAAGACGAAGCATACATTTGGCATAGGTTACTGTGCTGAAGACTATGCTGACACGATCTTCAAGCTCAATCCTTTTTTCTCTTCAGGCAGCAAGGCGTTGCATTCGCCTGAGCTGAGTTACAAACTTGCTTATTCCGATGTAGACTATATTCCTTATCCTACGAAAGGATACCTTGCCGAGTTGATGATCAGAAAAAAAGGGTTTGGCTTTAATGACCCGATCAATCTGTGGCAGCTGACCGCAAAAGGATCAGGCAGCTGGCCTATTCATCCAAAATACTTTTTCAACCTGCGCGCCGTGGGCATGTTGAAGCTGCCCTTCCGACAGCCTTATGTAACCAGGCAGTTCATCGGGTACGACGACCAGTACCTTCAGGGTTATGAATATTATGTGATCGACGGGGTAGCAGGAGGATTTACCAAGGCAAGCATCACACGGCAGCTGTTGAACACCACGCTGCGGATTAACTCCAAAAAATTTAAATGCCTTAATTATATCCCACTCAAATTCTATGCAAAGACTTTTGTCAATGCAGGTTATGTTTATAGCAAGCACCCCGGCCAGAATGAATTTGCAAACACGCCATTGTATTCCGGAGGCATTGGTCTCGACATTGTTACCTACAATGATTTTGTGATTAAAATCGAATGGAGCGTTAACCGTTTAGGTGAAAACGGGCTATATTTACACAGACGCAATAACTTCTGAAACAGTTGAAAAGCTGACCAGCGGGTTTTCATCACATAGCCTGCTTCCTGTCCGCGATCAATTGGTCAAGCAGCAAGATAATACAGAAAAAATACGCTTTGAAGGTAGCCATTTACAGCAGGTTGCTGGAATCGACCCAGCAAAAAGACGTGCAGGGTTTTTTTGATGAATTGAAAAAGGAAGCAATTATCCCGGTGATCTTCGATCCGTTTTTCAATGAAATCAAATCCCGCCTCTCCCTGCCTTCTTCCGTTGAAACTTTCCGGGGCAATGAAGACCTTGATGATGAAATTGATTTCGTTATCAGCCTCGGGGGCGACGGTACACTGCTTGATACCGTTACGCTGGTGCGCGACAAGAACATACCCGTTGTCGGTATCAATTTCGGGCGGCTGGGCTTTCTCGCCAGCATTGGCCGCGATGAAATGTCGGAAGCGATTAAGGCCCTTGCCCGCCGCTCGTACATAATCGACCGCAGAACCCTGATCCATCTCGACTCCAACATTCCCCTGTTCAACGACGTGCCCTATGCCCTGAATGAATTTGCCATACACAAAAGGGATACGGCGCCCATGATCAAGGTCCATACTTACCTGAATGGCGAACTGCTCAATACTTATTGGGCTGATGGCCTGATACTGGCTACCCCCACAGGCTCAACGGGTTATTCACTAAGCTGTGGCGGACCCGTGGTCTTTCCTGATGCCTGCAGCCTGGTGCTTACACCCATTGCCCCCCATAACCTCAACGTGCGGCCGATCGTGATCCCGGACAATACCATCATTTCCTTTGAGGTGGAGAGCCGGTCCGATGATATGATCTGCGCCCTGGATTCGAGAAGGGAGATCGTCGACAAGAATGTTTTGCTCGCCGTAAGGAAGGAAAATTTTATGATGAACCTCGTGCGGCTGAACGAAAACAATTTCCTTCAAACCCTTAGGAATAAGCTATCCTGGGGCCTCGACAAGCGCAATTAATTCTTGCCGGTCATACCAAAGCTCCGTATTTTGCGTTGTAAACCCGGGCTAAACCTCCTCCTATTTATGAGACAGTTACTGGCAATTTTAATCCTTTCTTTACCCTTGTGCCTCTGCGCGCAAAATTCGATCGTGCAGGAAGGTGAATTCGGCGTAGGCCTGGGAGCCGCGCACTATTTCGGCGACCTCAATACGCGGGCCCACCTGAACCGGCCGAAGCCGGCAGCAGGAATTTTCTTCCGGAAAAATTTTGGTAATTATATAGCGCTGCGCATTTCAGGAAATTTCGCGCGCCTCGGATATTCAGATGTGTACAACACAAAGAACGAATTCATGCACCGGCGGAACCTGAGCTTCAATACCAATATCTGGGAGCTGGGCCTGCAGGGTGATTTTAATTTTTACCGCTTCCTTCCCGGCGATCCCGATTTCCGTTTTACCCCCTACGTAACGATAGGGGCGAGCGTGTTTAACTATGATCCTTATGCGTACCTGAACGGACAGAAATATTTCCTGAGACCTCTTGGCACAGAAGGCCAGGGTGTTGATTCGAGCCGTAAACCCTACAGTTCAATGGCCCTTGCGGTGCCTTTTGGCGTGGGTGTAAAATATTCGCTCAATGAGCGGATCAATCTCGGTTTCGAGATCGTATACCGCTTTACCAATACCGATTATCTCGATGACGTGAGCAAGACCTATGCTGATCCTGCGATCTTTCCTCCCAATCCCGACGGTACTCCAAGTGCCGCATTCTTATTGTCGGACAGATCGTATGAAACAGGCACTCCTATCGGCGTGAAAGGCCGTCAGCGCGGTAACAGTCAGAATAAGGACCAGTTTGTGACAGCGATGTTTTACATCAGCTTCAACCTTCAGTCGTACAGATGTCCTTCTGCTAATTAACAACAGGATACCTTGCATTCAGAAGGTGGCGCAAGCCAACTTTTGGATCATATTCTTTCCAGAAGGTCTTCCTGGTTAACTTTGTGTTCATTATAAAATGTCTTCGTTAGAAAAGCAAATCGATAAGAGCCGGCTGCCGCGGCACATCGCCATCATCATGGATGGCAACGGCAGGTGGGCTAAGGAGCAGGGCCACGACCGCCTCTATGGTCATTACCATGGAGTGGAAAGCGTACGCGACATTGTTGAAGGTTGCGCAGAATTGGGCGTTGGCTATCTTACCTTATATGCATTTTCAACCGAGAACTGGGACCGCCCACAGTACGAAGTGGTAGGTTTGATGGAACTTCTCGTGACCACCATCAGGAACGAAGTGGAGAGCCTTGATAAAAATAATATCCGCCTTCATGTGATCGGCGACCTGAATATGCTTCCCGATTATGCGCGCAAAGAATTGACCGAGGCATTGGAGATCACTAAAGAAAATACCGGGCTCAACCTCATTATGGCCCTTAGCTACAGTGGCCGCTGGGAACTATTGAATGCAGTAAAAAATATTGCCTGGGAAGTTAAGAAGGGTGAATTGAATATCGAGGAGATTGACCAGGATACACTTCAGCAATTTCTTTGTACCAGCGGATTTCCTGATCCCGAACTGATGATCAGGACAAGCGGTGAATACAGGATCAGTAATTTTCTACTCTACCAATTGGCCTATGCCGAATTGTATTTTACAAATGTTCGCTGGCCCGATTTCCGTAAGCAAAACCTGTATGAAGCGCTCATCGATTACCAGGGAAGGGAACGCCGCTTCGGCAAAACCGGCGATCAGGTGAAGGTTGGCCAGTGAAGTAATATCCCCTTGGAAAATCGTACAAACATTCCCTTAACTTCGCCACCTTATTCATTATTCCATCGCCGGATCAAAACCCCGGTAAGGGGTTGCAATACAGCCCTTGTTTTAACAATTCGGATTGAAATTTACGTTTAATTTGCCTCCCCAGACCGCCAATTACCTCAATTGCTTTATTGACTGAACTATACAACATGCAACGATATTTATCTGTAGTTTTTGCTTCGGTTTTTTCATTATTGGCTCTTGCTTCCTTCTCACAGGATACTCCGAAAGTTACTTCAGTCGACCCCAATTTACTGGCCCTGCAAAATGCAAGGGTTCCCAAAGAATACACGATCCGCTCCATTTCAGTTACGGGCGTTACAACGCTGGATACGGCCATTGTGATTTCTCTTTCAGGTCTTCAGCGTGGCGACAAGGTAATGATCCCCGGCTCGGACATCTTTTCAAAAGCGATCAATAACCTTTGGCGTCAACGTTTTTTCAGCAATGCGCAGATCTATTATACGGCCGTCGAAGGTGATTTCATAGACGTAGAGATCAACGTAATTGAAAGACCCAAGCTGGGAAATTTTCAGTTCATTGGCCTGAAGAAAACGGAGAAGGATGAATTGCAGGGAAAGATCGGTCTGGTGAAGGGCACCATCATTACCGAGAATACAAAAAGAAATGCACGCGAGGTCATCCAAAAATATTTTACGGATAAGGGTTTCATGAATGTTAGTGTTGATATCCAGGAGCGCCCCGATCCGGTATTCAAAAATTCGAACAGCCTTGTGTTCACCGTGAACAAGGGTAATAAAGTACGGGTAAATGAGATCAACTTTTTCGGCAACGAAGCGGTTACCGACCTGAAGCTGAAAAAGCAAATGAAGGGAACAAAGGAAATGAGCAAGCTCACGCTCCATCCTTCTGAGATCCCAAGCCCTTATGGCGTCAACGAAAGAATGTCGTTCGGGGAGTACATTAAGGATATGGGTTTTCTGTCTCCTTCCAAGACAAAAACCTTCCTTGATCCTTACTTCAGGTTCAAATTATTTTCCGCCGCCAAATTCGATGCTAAAAAATATGATGAGGACAAGCTGAAGGTGCTTGAATTTTATAACTCGCTTGGCTACCGCGACGCACAGATCGTTTCGGATACGCAGTATTATAATAAGGACGGCAATCTGCAGGTTGACGTAAAGGTTGCGGAAGGCGACAAATATTATTTTGGAAATATCAGCTGGAAGGGAAACACAAAATATCCCGATTCATTGCTGTCTGCCATTCTCGGCATCCAGAAGGGTGATGTATACAATATGGACATCCTGAATAAGCGGCTGGGCAAGCAGGTTAGTCCCGATGGTGGTGCCGACGTCAGCTCGCTCTATATGGACGACGGCTATCTTTTCTTTAATGTAGATCCAGTGGAAACTTCTGTTTACAACGATACCATCGACTATGAGATCAGGGTAAGAGAAGGAACCCAGGCCCGTTACAGGAATATCGGGATCACAGGAAATGAAAAAACAAAAGACTATGTCATCCGCCGTGAATTGAGAACGCTTCCGGGGGAGTTATTCAGCCGTACCGATATCATCCGTTCACAAAGAGAGCTTGCGGCACTTTCTTTTTTCAATCAGGAAAAGATCGCCCCCGATGTAGTGCCTAACCAGGAAGATGGAACGGTTGATGTGACCTGGCAGCTGGAAGAAAAATCTTCCGACCAGCTGGAGCTATCCGCCGGCTGGGGCGGCGGTGTAGGTTTGACCGGAACACTCGGTGTGACCTTCAACAATTTCTCGATCAAAAATATTTTTCATAAGGAAGCATGGGATCCGTTGCCGCAGGGAGACGGTCAAAAACTCAGCCTCCGATATCAGTCGAACGGACGTGCGTATAACTCATATAATTTTTCTTTCACCGAGCCCTGGCTCGGCGGCAAGAAGAGGAATTCACTGACTGTAGCATTGTATCACAGTAAGTTTTCAAATGCATATGATTATCTGACAGGGCGGTTTGATAAAGCTAAATCCGATACAAATTACCTGAAGACCACCGGCGTATCCCTCTCTCTGGGAAAGCAGCTGAAATGGCCCGATGATTATTTCAGCCTGATTTATTCGGTTAACTATACCCGTTATAGCCTCAGGAACTATCCCATCTTTGCCGGTCTCGACTCAGGACTTTCCACCAATGTCAGCTTCAAGATAGGATTGCAACGTTCATCTGTATACGATCCTACCTTCCCGCGCAGTGGTTCCAGCTTTGCAGCCAGCGTTCAGCTAACCCCCCCGTATTCGTCCCTGAACCCTGACCTCGTTACTTCAGGAAATCCGTACAAGAATCCTGAGTATCATAAATGGCGTTTCAATGCAGAATGGTACGTGCCTATTGGTAAAGCTATGGGCGCCGACAAGAACCGCCAGTTCGTGCTCAAGATGGCCGCCAAGTATGGGTTCATGGGCCGCTACAATAAAAAGCTTGATTTTTCACCATTTGAAAGATTCCAATTGGGCGGCGACGGTCTCACCAACAGTTATGGTCTGCTTGGATATGATGTGATCTCCCTGCGTGGTTATCCCGTATTTGATAATTCTGATCCGGCCATCAACAATCCTGACCAGACATCCGCCAACCGCTTCTTTACCATTTTCAATAAATATTCTTTAGAGCTGCGTTATCCGCTGGTCACAAATCCAAGCAGTACGATCTATGCGCTGACGTTCTTCGATGCGGCCAACGGATGGTATTCATTCAATACCTATAATCCGTTCCGTCTTCGCAGGTCGGTGGGTGTTGGAATGCGTTTCTTCCTGCCGATGTTTGGTTTATTGGGATTTGACTACGGCGTTGGCCTCGACCGTATTTCGCCTGCCGAGACAAACCGTTTGAAAAATGCGACACGCTTCACATTCATGTTGGGTTACGAGCCTGAATAATTGTGAACAAAGACATATAGCCGCAGCACAAAAACGATTTTTTCAGATCAATCAAATTAAATATGAAAAAAGTCCTTCTTCTTGCTTTTTGCAGTCTGGTGCTTGTGGGCATCAGCCAGGCACAGAAATACGCTGTGATCGATACAAAATATATTCTTGACAAGCTGCCCGAATACAAAGCGGCACAGGCCCAGCTGGATGATTTTGCGGCGGGCTGGCAAAAAGAGATCGACAACCTGCAGAAAGACCTCGACCTGATGTACAAGCAATACGATGCAGAGCAGGTAATGCTTAGCGACGATCTCAAAAAGAAAAGGGAAGATCAGTTGTTCTTAAAGGAGAAAGCTGTGAGGGATCTTCAGCGCCAAAGGTTTGGATTTGAGGGAGATCTGTTCAAGAAAAGGCAGGAACTGGTAAAACCCATACAAGACAGGGTTTATAACGCGGTGCAAAAATTAGCGGTACAGCGGGGATACGATTTCATACTCGACAAAAGTGAAGGAATTACGGTTATATTTGCCGACCCTAAACTGGAAAAAAGCGATGATGTGCTGAAGGAATTAGGGGTGAAATAAGTAAAACAATTGCAAATAGATTTTTATCACGCAACCAAAAGAATCAAAAAACGATCATAAATAAACATCACAAAACAATCTCATGAACAAGTTCAAATTATTTTTAATTGCAGCGGTGCTCGTTCTTTCGTCGGGCGTTGCAATGGCTCAGAAAACAGCTTATGTAAGTGTAGACCAGATCATCCAGATCATGCCGGAAGTTGCCAAGATCGATACACAAATGCAGAAATACCAACGCGATTCTATCAACTCTGAATTTCAAAGCCTGGTAGAACAATACAACTATAAAGACAGTCTTCTCAATAAAACAGATACTACAAAAATGCCTGTGTCATTGCGCAAGCAATACCATCAGGATCTTGAAGGCATTGCTTACCAGGTGCAGAACTGGCAGGCTATTGCACAAAATGCATATCAGGCAAAACAAAACCAGTTGCTGGAACCCGTGTACCGTAAAGTGATGACGGCCATTCAAAACATTGCCAAGGAGAAGGGATATACTTATGTGTACGACAAATCGGTTTTGATCGTAGCGCCTCCCGGCGATGACCTTTTACCGCTGGTAGCACAAAGGCTGAATATCAAATTACCGGCGAATACACCGACCGGTTTGAGATAGTCTTTCCGAAATTTTTTAGTCCCGGCCCGAGCGCCGGGATTTTTTTTGCGGATTGATCATTGACCACAGATGCATTGTTGATTCAATCATGGAATCGCGCTGGCTTCAATCTTTTATCTTTATGCAATGGGTCCAATAGGAGTTTTTGATTCAGGGTACGGCGGACTGACTGTCCTGCGCTCACTCGTTGATCACCTGCCTCAATATGATTATTTATACCTGGGCGATAATGCGCGTTCTCCTTATGGCACGAGGAGCTTTGAAACTGTTTACCGTTATACCCTGCAGTGCGTAAAATGGTTATTGTCGAAGGATTGCCCGCTCATTATTTTGGCCTGCAATACGGCATCCGCAAAGGCCCTCCGCACCATTCAGCAAAAAGATCTGCATGGACTGAACCCGGATGCGCGCGTATTGGGTGTGATCAGGCCAACTACCGAAGTCATTGGACGGCATAGCAGCTCTAAAAGCATTGGTGTGCTGGCAACGAATGGAACGGTTCAATCGAGATCATACCTGATCGAAATAGAAAAATTCTTTCCCGGTCTAAAAGTGGAACAGGAGGCCTGCGCCATGTGGGTGCCGCTTGTGGAGAACAACGAGCATCGCACCGAGGGCGCCGATTATTTTGTAAAAAAGCATATCGACAATATTCTTTCCAGGAACCGTAACATTGATACCCTGCTGCTGGCTTGTACGCATTATCCACTTTTGAAGGAAAAGATCGAAGCCCATTTGCCTTCGCACGTGAAGCTGCTGTCGCAGGGCGAGATTGTGGCCGACAGCCTGAAGGATTACCTCAAACGCCATCCGGAGATGGAAAACCGGATTGCCAGGAACGGGAACAGAACGTTTTTTACCACCGATTCAGCTGCCGATTTTGACCTTAAGGCTACGGTTTTTTTCGGCGAAAAGGTAAGATCGGACCACGTTGATCTCTAGCGATTTTTTAACAGCCTTTCTAAAAAAACAAAAACGAAAACGCCGGAATCTCGCCATTCCGCCTTACTTTTGCCGTCCTTTCACAAAACCAACGGGTGTGGTGACCTGTGGTTAAGCTGAAACCAATCCTGTTCTCCCGGGATTATTTAGTAAACGTGAAAAAAATTATTCAATGAAACGTACATTTCAACCGCATCGCCGCCGCCGTAAAACCGTACATGGTTTCCGTAAACGCATGCAAACAGCTAATGGAAGAAAAGTATTGGCCAGCCGTCGTGCTAAAGGACGTCATAAGCTGACCATCAGTGACGAAAAGAAATTAAAATAAGACATTGATCCCGATCAACGGTCGGGACCGCAGATAGTCAAGCATTTATTAGTCCCGGCCGCAGCGTCGGGGCTATTTTTTTATTTTGCACCCATGGCGAAGCGATATGGTTTTGGAAAGCGCGAAAAATTGAAGAGCCGCAAGCAGATCGATGACCTGTTCGCGAAAGGCAGAACGCTTTCCGTATTTCCGTTAAGAGTCACGTATCGCTTCATGGCCGGCGACGGGCCTGTGCTCCAGACCGGCGTGTCTGCGGGCAAAAGATATTTTAAACGCGCGGTTGACCGCAACAGGATCAAGCGCCTGATGAGAGAAGCATACCGTTTGCAGAAAGAGCGTTTGATGACCTCCGTTATTGAAAAAAAAATGAAAGGCTTTCTTTTCTTCGCTTATTCCGATACAACCATTGCGCCATTTGAAACGATCAGGGCCGCTATGCTCGAGTGCCTCAATCGTCTTGAAAAAAAATTACCTGAGCAATGAAGACCCTTCTCAAAATATTATCATGGCCATTCATTGCAATGATCAAATTGTATCAATGGATCCTTTCACCTTTATTGGGTCCGAAGTGCCGCTTCACACCTACCTGCTCGAACTATGCACTTCAGGCATTCAGAAAATATGGCGTGTTCAAAGGGTTATGGTTAACGGTGCGCCGTATCAGCCGCTGTCATCCCTGGGGCGGCCATGGATACGATCCTGTTCCATAGAAAAAAAAATCCCGACGGTAGCGTCGGGACCATGAGAGATGATTATTTAGAGGCCTTATCGAAATGTTCGGCCACCTTATTCCAGTTGATCACATTCCAGATATTGGTGAGGTATTCCGGCCTCTTGTTCTGATACTTCAGGTAATAAGCGTGTTCCCAAACGTCGATGCCCAGGACAGGCTTGCCCTTTGCCTCGGCTACATCCATTAATGGATTGTCCTGGTTGGGCGTGGAGGTTACCTCCAGCTTTCCATCTTTAACAATGAGCCAGGCCCAGCCACTTCCGAAACGGGTAGCACCCGCGGCGTTTACTTTTTCCTTCAATGCATCGAGTGAACCGAAGGTTTGCGTAATGGCTTCAGCCAGCTTACCAGAGGGCTGGCCACCCGCATTGGGTCCAAGGATCTCCCAGAAAAATGAATGGTTCCAGTGGCCTCCGCCATTGTTGCGGACTGCAGGAGAAATTTTTCCAGCGCTGGCCACCAGCTCTTCCAGACTTTTCTTTTCGTGCTCGGTGCCGGCAATGGCCTTATTGAGATTATCGACATAAGCCTGGTGGTGCTTGTCGTGATGTATTTGCATGGTTTGCGCGTCAATGTGTGGCTCCAGTGCATTAAAGGCATAAGGCAATGGAGGAAGGGTAAATGCCATAACTATAGGTTTTAATATGAATCAATGAACTAAATATGGACACAAATTTACTGAGCACACAAATAGTAAAGCGCAAATGGCCGAATTCTTCCCTTTATCGAAAACAGTGGCAGTGGTGCGTTATTGCGGTTTCCGGTGACGCAGCCGGGCCAGTTTTAAAGCAAATGGGAATTTTTTTTGCAAAAAAGATTTATTGTTGCAGCTTTATGCGTCCTAATTGCAGGATTCTGCCGTACTCGTCCGTCCTTGTGATCCCCTTTATTCACCTGCATTTAAAAAACTAAAACGAACTTTTATGAAGAAATCATTCCTCCGGGGATGGATCATCTTTTTATTGACCCTCCCACTTTTTGGTCTCAGCCAGTCGCGCCAGGTAAGCGGGACTGTGACTGACGAAAAAGGCAGCGCCCTCTCAAATGTTTCCATTGTACAGAAAGGAACCACGAATGGAACGGTCACGGACGAAAAAGGTTTTTTCAGCCTTTCCGTATCAGGGCGAAACCCTGTGCTTGTTTTTTCTTATACCGGAATGGCCGAACACGAACTCGTGGTGGGCAATGGCTCAACTTTCAATGTTAGTCTCGCTGCTTCAGGCCCCATGTCGGAAGTAGTTGTCACCGCCCTAGGCATCAATCGCAAGGAAAGATCGCTTGGTTATGCAACGCAACAGATCAGGGGTGATAACCTTACGCTCACGAAAGAGCAAAATGTGATCGGCTCTCTCGCAGGCAAGATCGCGGGCGTACAGGTAACAGGTTCTTCGGGCGCTTCAATGGGTGGAACACAGAAGGTCAGGATCAGAGGTGTGAATTCACTCACCGGCACGGATCAACCGCTTGTTGTGGTAGATGGTACTCCTCTGTCGAACAGCAACTATGCTGACCGCAATGGCCCTGATTATGGAAATGTTACGCAGGATATCAATCCCGATGATGTAGAATCTGTGAGTGTATTGAAAGGACCTGCGGCTTCTGCGCTGTATGGACAACGCGGTCAGTACGGCGTCATCATGATCACGACAAAGAAAGGAAGTAAGGGAGCGAAAAAGGCAAAGGTGGAATACAGTGGCGCGCTATCGTACGAGAGAGCTGGAAATTTTATGCCCAATCAAAACGTTTATGGCGGCGGATCGAGCCAGACGTTCCGGACACTGGCCAATGGACAAAAATATATCGATGGTACCGACGAAAGCTGGGGACCTAAAATGGATGGTACACCGGTGCGCATGTATTATAGTTTCTATCCGCTCGATCCACAGTATGGACAGCTCACGCCCTTTGTTCCGCAGCCGGACAACATCAAAGATTATTATGAGACCGGAAGGACGATCAACAATAATATCAGTGTTAGCGGAGGCGGTGACAATGCAACATTCAGGCTGAGTTATAACAATGCCAACATTACCGGCATAGAGCCCAATACCTGGCTGAGAAGAAATAACCTTGGCGTGAACACCGGTCTCGATATCACGCGTAAGCTTTCGGTTACGTCGAGTATCAATTATGCGAACAATAAGGGGCAGCGTCCTTCGCAGGGTTATTACAACGGGTCAACTTATTTCAATCAATGGTTCCAGAGAAATCTTGACCTAAAAAGAATGGAAAATTACAGGTATCCAGATGGGAGCATCCTTCACTGGAATCTAAATAATCCAACGAGCGCAGGTGTTATCAATCCAAAGCCCGTTGATTGGAACAATCCTTATTTCGACGCGTACGAAAACTTTTCAAATGACGGAAGGGACAGGTTCTTTGGCAATGTTGGGCTGAGCTTTCAGGTGCTGCCTTCATTGAAATTGAGTGGCTTTGTCCGGGGCGACATGTTCACGCAGGACATTGAATCCAGGCAGGCGGCCGGCGGACGTTTTGTGGATGGCTATGCTGTTTCAAAATACGAAAGCAAGGACATGAACTACGAGTTCCTGGCACAGTATAACAAGTCGTGGAAAGATCTTTCGTTCAATGCCAACCTCGGTGGAAATATACTGAAGCAGCGCTATTCTTATCTCACGGAAGCCACAGTTGGCGGACTCTCGAGCCCGGGCTATTATAATATTGCCGCTTCAATCGACCGGCCTTCGGTTTCATCTTATCTCAGAAGAAAAGAAGTGAGGAGTGTGTATGGCAATGTATCTTTCGGATTTAAGAATACTTACTACGTTGATGCTTCGCTGCGCAATGATAACTCTTCTGCGCTTCCTGCTGACAACAACTCTTATTTCTATCCCGGTGTGTCGGCAAGCATGGTCTTTAGTGAGCTGCTCCGGTGGAAGCCAATGAGCTATGGAAAGATCAGGCTCAGTTATGCAAAGGCGGGGGCTGACCTGGCGGCTATGCAGATCGCGGACGTATATGGCGTCGGCAGCATTTACACGCCACCCGGATCGGCATCCATCAATTCACTTTTTGTTGCAGACCAAATCGTGGATAAGAACATTCATCCTTCGTTTGCCAATTCATATGAGGCGGGCGCAGACCTTAAGTTCCTCAACAACAGGAT
>DATMHB010000234.1:0-2658 GCA_035555175.1 Flavisolibacter sp.
GTGAAGTAAGGAGAGGCAATGGCTTGCGTGAAGTGTGGTTTAAAACTTCAACGGACAATGGCCAAACATGGAGCGAAGAGGTGAATATTACGGCGCAAGTGCATCGTCCCAGGCAACCACAGGCAAACGCGATGTACAATTTTGCAGATGACTGGAGAAGCTATGCCAACACCCCGGGCCATGCTATGCAATTTCAAAATGGAAAATACAAGGGACGGATCTTTATTGCGGCCAATCACTCTGCCGGTCCGCCCCAAAAGCAGTTTATGGATTATGCGGCGCACGGTTTTTACACGGATGATCATGGTAAAAGCTTTCATTTGAGCGAAACCGTTAAGGTGCCGGGAAGCAATGAATCTATGGCGGCAGAATTAAGTAAGGACAGGCTCGTGATGAACAGCCGGAATCAAACGGGAGACATTCGTGCAAGGATCGTTTCTATCAGCCGCGATGGCGGCGCTACCTGGGATACCAGTTATTTCGATCGCACTTTGATTGACCCGGTTAATCAGGGAAGCATTATAACACTCGGCAGGAAAAGAGGGAGGAATGTGATCGCGTTCTGCAATGCCGCGGACACAAGCCGCAGGGACAATCTTACGCTACGCATTAGTTATGATGAGGGCAGAAGCTGGAGCAGATCTTATACAATTGATAAGAGCGCTGAAGGGAAACGGGATAATGCAGCTTATTCTGACCTTGTAGTATTGAGTAAAAAGGATATCGGCGTGTTGTATGAGAAAGACGGCTATAAAGAAATTGTGTTCACCAGGGTCAGGTGGAAGTAAGAACCGGTTATAGGTGTAAGATTAGTTATAATAAATATTGTAAAGGATGGGTTTTTCCAAACAGGATCTCATTGCATTGAGAGATTTTTATGCAAATCAATTATTGAACGATACCGTTCCATTTTGGTTTCCTCGCTCCTTCGACAAAGAGTATGGTGGTTTTTTACTGATGCGTGATGCGGACGGTTCGTTGATCGATACCGATAAGGCGGTGTGGATACAGGGAAGGGCAACCTGGCTGCTATCAACTTTGTACAATACGGTTGAAAGAAAACAGGAGTGGCTTGAAGGCGCGAAACTTGGCTATGAGTTTTTGAATAAGCATTGTTTTGATGCGGACGGACAGATGTTCTTTCATATGACCAGGGAAGGAAAGGCGATCCGGAAGAGAAGATATTTTTTTTCTGAAACATTTTATGTTATCGCGGCTGCGGCCTATGCTAAAGCGAGCGGCGACAGGCAGGCCGGTGAGAATGCGAAAAGGATCTTTGGCGAGTGCATTGCTTATTATGCCGGTGAGAAAAAGCTGCCTTCCAAATTCACTGATACGCGGCCCTCAAAAGGCATTGGTCTGCCCATGATCATGATCAACACTGCACAGCAGGTAAGGGAAACAATCGGGGACGACCGTTGCGATGATTGGATCACAAAATGGATCAACGAAATTGAAAATGATTTTGTGAAGCATGACATTAACTGTGTGATGGAGCAGGTGGCTCCTGA
The DNA here is from genome assembly GCA_035555175.1 of Flavisolibacter sp. Lineage (GTDB taxonomy): Bacteria > Bacteroidota > Bacteroidia > Chitinophagales > Chitinophagaceae > Flavisolibacter. The sequence continues at coordinate 1,512 of DATMHB010000234.1, forward strand.
TGGGAGCATCATTGACCATATCGACGGAAGAACACTGAACCCAGGTCATGCTATTGAAGGCGCGTGGTTCATTTTGCATGAGGCGAAATACAGGAACGATCTGCATTTGGCAGAGCTTGGCTGTAAAATGCTTGATTACATGTGGTGCCGCGGGTGGGATAAGGACTATGGCGGCATCTTGTATTTCAGGGATGTTTATGAAAGGCCGGTCCAGGAATATTGGCAGGATATGAAATTTTGGTGGCCTCACAATGAAACCATTATCGCCACACTGCTGGCGTTTCTAATGACAGGCGATGATAAATATGGCGTGTGGCATAAACTTGTGCACGATTATTCCTACACGCATTTTCATGACAAGGAAAATGGCGAGTGGTTTGGGTATTTGCACAGGGATGGAACGATCGCCCAAACGGCGAAGGGAAATTTATACAAGGGGCCTTTCCATTTGCCAAGACAGGAATGGTATTGTATGACGATCCTGAATGAGCATCTTAAGCAGATGAAGTAATCGTTTTCGATCTTCATTTTTCTATGGACTAGTATTCTTCTCTTAAGCAGTCTGTTGATAAGCTTTTCATTTTCTTTTATCGGGGCTTGCACACCCGGCAAGGTCGTTTTACTTCGACAACCGCGTGATCACCTATACGTGCCGGGCCCAAAAAAATTCCCGAATTAACGGCGTTCGAATGATCACATCCTTCCGGATATTCGTGTTAATGTGAAGCAATGCCTGTATTGGTAATTCTCATGTGTACTGGCTTGGCTAACGAACAACAAGCCTTTCCAGGGTTTGTATCTACTTACCCTGTCACCTGATTTAGATTTAGAACTCGTGACGCTAATGCGTTGCTGCGGAGCCGTTTCAACGGCTCCTTAAGTTTTTGTGGGGTGATAGAAGGCTTTGCTTTACAAGACCTTTACAGGGCATGCTAACGGAGGGGCCGTAAAATAAGTAACTATATAACAGTTGGCATAATTGCGGCTTTGTGGTGTATGGGATGTAAACGCAAAGGACGCGGAGGACGCGAAGTTGCCCGCAAAGAAGCTTCTGAATTTAGTCCGCCTCGTGTCTCCGGGCAACAACAGGATCTTTGTCGATAATTAATTAAGGGAAATGGGGAATCTGAAAATCCCTTCACTGGAG
>DATMHB010000235.1:0-2193 GCA_035555175.1 Flavisolibacter sp.
AAACATTATCGTAAGGAATGGACGACACCGGTAAAAGTGCCGGTTGTGGACCTGAGCACGTACGCCGGGGGTTTGACGCCGATCGAGCAGGGAGGTGGCCGCCAGACAAAGACGCTGAGGCTCGTGGATAAAAAAGGGAAGCAGTATGTGCTCCGCTCGATCGACAAGGATTATGGCAAGGCCTTACCGGAAGTTGCGCGCGGTACTTTTTTTGAAAGCCTCGCGAAAGACCAGGTGTCGACGGGCCATCCCTTTGCTTCGATCACCGTTCCGCCGATGATCGAGGCTGCCGGCGTTTACCATACAAATCCCAGGATCTTTTTTGTTCCTTATACGCCCATACTGGACAGCTTTAATAAAGATTTCGCCAACACGCTTTGCCTGATTGAAGAACGACCCGACGACAACCAGGAAGATGCGCCCCATTTCGGTTACTCAAGCAAATTGCGAAGCACGGAAAAAATGTATGAAAAGATCAGGGATGATAATGAAAAACGTGTAGACCAAAATGCATTTGTGCGCGCAAGGTTGTTCGATATGTTCCTTGGCGACTGGGGCCGTCACGATGACCAGTGGCGCTGGGCCGAGTTTGACAGTGCCGGTTTTACGATCTACCGTCCTGTTCCGCGCGACCGTGACCAGGCCTACACCAAGTTTGATGGCTTCCTGATCAAAAAGATCATAGGCAATGAGAGCCTCGAGCACCTCCAGACCTTTTCTCACAAGATCCGTAACGTTAAAAAATACAATTTTCCTGCCCGTTATATCGACCGGCAATTAACCAACGAGGTTTCACGGCAGACGTGGAAGGATATTGCGAAAGAATTACAGAATGATCTAAACGATAACGTCATTGAGTCGGCCATTGGACAAATGCCTCCGGAGATCTTTGCCATCAGCGGCAGGGACATCATCGAGAAACTGAAGTCGAGAAGAAGTCATCTCGTGGAATATGCGGATAAGTATTACCGTTTTCTTTCGAAAGAGGTAGAGGTCGTGGGCAGTCATAAGGACGAGCTTTTTGAAGTAAAACGGCTTAGCAATAAAGAGACACAGGTTAATTTGTATGACCTCGACAAGCAAAGAAAGCCCAGGACGCAGCCTTTTTATTCAAGGATATTTTATTCGGGAGAAACTCATGAGATCAGGCTTTTTGGTTTGAAGGGAAATGATATTTATCACATCGAGGGGCCTGAATCGAATAATATCCGCGTGCGGATCATTGGCGGGTATGAAAGGGATTCCCTGATCAATGAATCAACTGCGAAGGGCATCAGCTATTATGATAATCCCGATAACTCCATTACCGGATCGGTAAAGCAACATATATCGTCGGACACTGCGATCAATAGATACAACTATACGGGATTTAAGTACAATTCGGGCAATACCATCAAAACACCGAACTATACCAATACGCGTGGGGTTTTTATCGAAGCCGGATACCAGTACACGAGACAAAAATGGAGGAAGGATCCTTTTCAGTGGTATCAGAAATTATCCGTTAACTTTTCGGTGTTCAACAACTCTTTTGGTGCAGACTACCGCGCCATCTTCAATAAGATCTTCGGCATGTGGAGCCTCCACATCGACGGAAGGTTCGATCAGAAACTCAAGAATTATTATTTCGGTCTCGGCAATGAAACGTCGAAGAATGAAGTGATCGAGTATTACCGGATGTATACGAAGGAAGGTTTTGGCGGATTGAGCTTGCAGCGGCCGGTTGGTCTGCATGGAACCCTTGCCCTTTCAGGCTTTATTGAGTCGATACAGGTAAAAAAAGAACGAAATTATTTCATCGATCTTTTTTATCCTTTGAATGACCTTACTGCATTCGATAAGAAAAATTTTGCGGGTGGTACCATCAATTACGGTTATGTCGATCTGAATGATCTGGTGGTGCCGACAAAAGGCTGGGGCTTTTCGGCAGAAGCGGGCTATACAAAAAACCTTACTCAAAAGGAAAGGGCCTTTCAGCATTACAGCGGCACCTTCGGATTTTATGTTCCATTCAGCAGAACTTTTTCTCTGGCGGTGCGGACAGGTGCGAACAATGTGGCCGGCGACCCTGAATTTTACCAGCTTGCCTGGCTGGGCGGGGGACAGAACCTGCGCGGTTATCACAGGCAAAGGTTTTTTGGAAGAAGTACATTTTATGATGACAATGAATTAAGATGGCTACCGGAAGTGAAG
>DATMHB010000236.1:0-5889 GCA_035555175.1 Flavisolibacter sp.
CCTGCGCCCGTAAAAAATATTTCCTGCAATGCGGCACTCGATGAATTAGAGAACGAGATCAAACATTTCTTTTCAGTCTTTGAAAAAAATAACCTTCGTGTTACGCGCAATCCTTTCTTTGGGGATTTGAATTACGAAGAAAATATTCATTTACTTCACAAGCATGCCCTGCACCACCTGCGGCAATTCGGTGTAATGCTCACTGCGTGAAGCAGACTTCAGAATCCATAATCTCCTGCTAACTTTACCTGTTTGTTATATCAATATGAAAAAATTAGAGAACTATGTAACAGGCCGATGGTTGACCGGCGATGGAGAGGGCCAGCGATTATCGGATGCCGTTACCGGTGAAACGATTGCCACTGCCACTACCAAAGGACTCGACTTTGCTTCGATACTAAATTACGGAAGGGATAAAGGCAATTCTTCCTTGAGAAAACTCACCTTTCATGAAAGAGGAAGGATGCTGAAAGCGCTTGCGCTGTATCTCATGGAAAAGAAGGATAAGTTTTACAAGGTAAGCTATCACACGGGAGCGACAAAGGCAGATAGCTGGATCGATATCGAGGGTGGTATCGGCAACCTGTTTGCGAATGCTTCACTGCGCAGAAAATTTCCCGATCTTCCCTATTGCACCGATGGAGAACCTATTGGCCTGAGCAAGGGCGGCACTTTCATGGGCCACCATTTACTTGTACCGAAAGAGGGCGTAGCCGTACACATCAATGCTTATAATTTTCCTGTGTGGGGCATGCTCGAAAAATGTGCCGTGAACTGGCTCGCCGGTGTGCCGGCTGTAGTAAAGCCTGCATCCATAACATCGTATCTCACCGAAGCAGTGGCGAGGGAGATCATTGTTTCAGGTATTTTGCCGGAAGGAGCACTGCAATTGATCTGTGGCAGTGCGGGTGATCTTTTAGATCATGTTACCGGACAGGATGTAGTCACGTTCACCGGCTCAAAATCCACCGGCTTGATGCTGAAATCGAACAGGCGCATCCTTGAAGAAACGGTACCATTCAATATGGAAGCCGATTCGCTGAATGCACTTGTGCTGGGAGATGATGTACATCCCGGCTCTCCCGAGTGGGACCTGTTTATAAAAGAGGTTAGAAAAGAAATGACGGTGAAAGCAGGACAAAAATGTACCGCCATCCGCAGGATCTTTGTGCCGGAATATTTGCTCGAGGATGCGGGCATTGCGCTCGGTGCAGCTTTAGCACAAACCACGATAGGAAACCCGTTCATTGATAAAGTCCGCATGGGAGCTTTGGCAGGTATAAGCCAGAGAGAAGAAGTAGTTCAGAACGTACAGAAATTGTTGAGCGCCTCGAAGATCCTGTATGGTTCGTTGAACAAAGTGGAGGTGATCGATGCAGATCCGCAGAAAGGTGCCTTCATTTCTCCACTGCTGCTGGTTAATGAAGATCCGTTCCGCAACGAAACCGTGCATGATGTTGAATGCTTCGGACCTGTAAGCACCATAATGCCTTACCAGCATCTTGATGATGCCATCGTCCTCGCCAAAAAGGGGAAGGGTTCGCTGTGCTGCACCATCGTTACCGCCGATGAAAAAATAGCAAGAGATTTTGTTGTCGGCGCGGCCACGCATCATGGAAGAATGCTTGTGCTCAACAGCGCGTGCGCAAAAGAAAGTACCGGACATGGCTCTCCGCTTCCGATGCTGGTTCATGGTGGCCCGGGAAGAGCGGGAGGAGGTGAAGAGATGGGCGGCGTCCGTGGTGTAAAGCATTATATGCAAAGGGTGGCCATCCAGGGGTCGCCCACCAGCATTACAGCCATAACGGGATCTTTTCAACCCAATGCGAAGCCCATCAATACTGAAGTTCATCCCTTCAGGAAATATTTTGAAGAGCTGCAGGTAGGCGAACAAATCGTAACGGCTAAAAGAAAGATCACCGGTGAAGACATCGACGCTTTTGCTGAGCTGAGCGGCGACCATTTCTATGCGCATAAAAAGGACACAGATTTTTCGGGCACCATGTTCGATCAGCAGGTAGCACATGGTTATTTCATTTTGAGCGCCGCTGCCGGTTTGTTTGTTGACGGAAGGGCACTCGGTCCTGTACTTTTAAACTATGGCATTGACGAACTTCGCTTTACAAAACCTGTCTATCCGGGTGCGGAGCTGACTATAAGGTTTACGTGCAAGGAAAAGCTCCCACAGGATCCAAAAGATGAAAACGATATTCCAAAGGGTATTGTCAAATGGCTGGTTGAAATGCTGGATGAAACGGGTGAGCACGTTGGCATCGCAACCATACTGACCATGGTAAAAAAGAAATATTCAGACAAATAACTTCTTATGTCAAAAGATCTAATCAATGGTTATGTAGACGTGGAAACGCATAAAGGGATTACAACCATCGAGTTCTTTCACCCGCAAAGTAATTCCCTCCCCCATGGCATTCTCGACGACCTTGCCAATGAAATTCATGATGCCGGTGCCGACAATGAAACAAAGGTCATCATCCTGCGATCCGCAGGAGACAAGGCATTTTGTGCAGGCGCTTCGTTCGACGAGCTGACGAAGATCCAGAATGAAGAAAAAGGATTTGAATTCTTTAGTGGCTTTGCCAATGTGATCAACGCCATGCGCAAATGTCCAAAGCTGATCATTGGACGCATTCATGGAAAATGCGTGGGTGGAGGAGTTGGCCTTGCTTCTGCAGTGGACTATGCCATTGCCACAGAAGCGGCAGAAGTGAAATTGAGTGAACTCGCCATTGGCATCGGGCCCTTTGTTGTGGGACCAGCCGTGCAACGAAAGATCGGTCTATCGGCCTTCACACAATTGGCCATCGATGCCTGGATGTGGCGCAATGCAGACTGGGCCAGGCGTAAAGGGCTCTATGCAGAACTGCATGCTACCGTTGAAGGCATGGATGAATCGATAACCCGCATGGCGAACCAACTTTCACATGCAAGCACCGAAGCGATGACGGCCATGAAAAAAACCTTTTGGGAAGGCACTGATCATTGGGATGAATTGCTGTCGCGGCGCGCCGAGATCAGTGGGACGCTGGTACTAAGCAATTTTACAAAAGAAGCCATTGGCAAATTCAAAGCAAAAGCCTGACACAGTTTTGATCAAGGCCCCGGAGCGGTTCACTGAGGAACGGTTCCATTTACTTTGCGATGAACTCGCCTCGAGAGACGAATCGCTGCGCCGTATCATCCGCGATCACGGCTATCCGCCGCTTTGGGTGCGCACGAACAGTTTTGCCACCCTCGTGCTGACCATTCTTGAACAACAGGTTTCGCTGGCATCGGCATATGCTGCTTTTAAGAAGCTAAAAGAACGCATGGGCACCATTCTTCCTGAAGCATTTTTGAAACTCGATGATGAAGCGCTGCGCCTTTGTTATTTCAGCCGTCAAAAAATAATATACACGAGGGAACTCGCAAACGCAATTGTATCGGGACAGATCAGCCTGAGAAAATTGTATCATCAGGACGAGGAAACCGTGAGGACCACATTGAAAAAAATAAAAGGCATTGGCGACTGGACGGTTGACATATACCTGCTCCACGCGCTTCGAAGAACGAACGTATTTCCGGTTGGCGATCTTGCACTCGTGAATGCCATCAAATCGGTAAAGGAATGTCCTTCTGCAACAAAGGAAGACCTCGTGGCGCTTTCAGCATCATGGAAGCCCTACCGCTCCATTGCATCCATGCTCTTCTGGCATTACTATATCAAAAAGAAAAACATCAGGCTGGTGCACTGATCGCCGGCAACAACCATGTTACATGTAAAGGCCACCATCTACCGACAGCACCTGTCCGGTTACATAGGCGCTCATATCAGAAGCCAGGAACAACGTAACGTTGGCAATGTCCTCGGCGGTCCCGAATCTGCCCAGCGGAATACCTGCTTTATATTTGTCGGCCTGCTCGCCTTCTTTCAGATAGCCCGTCATATCCGTTTCCACGAAGCCCGGCGCTATTGCATTGCATCTGATATTACGGCTGCCCAGCTCTTTCGCCACTGATTTGGTAAACCCGAGTATGCCGGCTTTTGATGCCGCATAACTACCCTGTCCGGCATTGCCCATCAAACCAATTACAGAGCTCATATTGATGATGCTTCCTTTCTTTGCTTTCATCATCGGTCTGATCACCTGCTTTGTCATATTGAATACGCTCCCCAGGTTCGTACTGATCACCTCGTCCCACTGGTCAACTGTCATGCGAAGGAGCAGATTGTCTTTTGAGATGCCTGCATTGTTCACGCAGATGTCGACCGTGCCAAATTCCTTTACAATTTCATTCACCAGCGTTACAGATTCACTGAAAACACCTGCATTGCTTCGATAGGCTTTTGCCTTAACGCCCATGCTCTTCAATTTTTCTTCGAGTGTCCGTGCCTTTTCAGCACTCCCTTCGCTTACATAAGTAAAAGCAATGTTCGCTCCGTGCTCTGCAAACTTTATTGCAATGCCTTCGCCGATGCCCCTGGCCGCACCTGTAACGATGGCCAGCTTACCTTCTAATAATTTCATGCTCCTGATTTGATTTGGGGTACAAATAAAAGCAATTTGTACAGCCCTGGTGCAATAATATTGAGATCAGCTGCCTTTTGTGCATCGATTCGTCTTCGGTGTTGATGGGACCCTTGACCGACGTTGCGCGCAAGGCCTTAAGAAGTCAAAGTCATCCTGCCGCGGCCGGGCAAAATTCAAAAGTCAAAAGTCAAAATTTAAAATTCTTAAAGCATAGGGCTTACTACGGCCCCTCGCTTCGTCCGCCGCAGCCTTGGCGTAGGCGGGCTCTGTTTCGCGCAAAGCCGCAAAGTTCGCAAAGAAGCTTCTGGATACACTTTGCGTTCTCTCCTTTGCGTCTTCCGCGTCCTTTGCGTTTAAACCGCCACTGCAAGGAGCACATCAACGCCACCGGGCTGAACTCCACCCCGTCCCAACTCGTATATGATCGCCCTTTCAGGAGACGCGCGGGCGAAGTAAAGGTTGCTGGTGAAGCAACGACAACCGCGCGTGGCACAAAAATCAACAATGACATAGGTTGACATATTGAATGGCTTCCGCTGTCGCCCGCTTTCTCCGCACTGCCTTAGATCTTTTGTGTCAACACAAAAGCATGGAAAGAGAAATTAACAACCGTTCAGAAAGATCAATAAAAAGAGGAACACTGCGTGGGTCGTCGCCTCCGGCGGTTTAAACCATCTGCTCTTAAAAAAAGAAATAGTTTTTATTGGAGAGTGGCCCTCAATTGCAAGTTCGTAGTTAATGACTTTAACCGGAGTTGCCGCTATTTCAGCATTTTTTTCAGGTAAGCGCGGATTTCTTCGAGTATGCTGCGGTCATTACTCAGTCTTGGCACTTTGTGTTGTCCACCCAGCTTGCCTTTGCTTCCGAGCCAAGCATTGAAAGTATTTTTTGGGACAGGTTTTACGATGGGCATGGAGAGTGCAATGTCCTTGTATCGCTTTGCTTCGTAATCGCTATTGATGGTTTTAAGAGCGCTGTCGAGTCCGTGAATAAACTGCTGAAGGTTGTCGGGCTCCTTTTCAAATTCAATAAGCCATTCATGTGCACCATTGCCGTTTTCAGAAAAATAAACGGGTGCAGCCGTATAATCATTCACAACGGCTCCCGTTTGTCTGCTCACAGATGCAATGGCTTTGTCGGTATTGTCCACGATCACCTCTTCTCCGAATGCATTAATGTAATGTTTCAACCTGCCCGAGACCCTGATACGGTAAGGGTTCAGGGATGTGAATTGGATCGTGTCTCCCAATACATAGCGCCACAATCCTCCATTCGTTGTAATGACGGGTGCATAATTCCTTCCGGTCTCTACTTCATCGAGCTGAATGGTCTGCGGATGGTCTTTTTCATATTCGGTTAC
>DATMHB010000237.1:0-6081 GCA_035555175.1 Flavisolibacter sp.
TTTGCTTCGTTCGGAATTCCATTGTATGGTGTAAGGGAAATCGCAAGATCGAGGAACCAGCCCGAAGAACGCTCGCGAATAGGGTCGGAACTGGTGATGATCCATGTCATCATCACGCTTATCAGTCTGTGTTTATTTGCGGCCCTGCTGTTTGTGAGACATGATGCCCTCGTACAAAAAGAGCTCGTAGTACTCGCCATGATCAACATTGCCGGCAGTGCTTTAGGCATTGAATGGATGATCCATGGAATGGAAGATTTCTCATTCCTCGCGAAGCGTTCATTTATCGTCAAGATCCTTTCTCTTGCTGCCATCTTTATTTTGGTGCGCACGTCGGATGATTACATTCTGTATTATTTCGTGCTGACGGCCGGAAATGTTTTGCTGCTCATCATGGACGCAGGTTATATGATCAAGAAAGGATTTGCATTTCGCAGCGGTATGCAATTGAAGCGGCATCTCAGGCCGCTGGCGGTCTTCTTTCTTACTACGGTTACCCTGAGCTTATACACTTTCTTCGATACCGTCATCCTTGGATTCATTGCGGGCAGTCTTGCTGTGGGATATTACACAACTTCGCTGAAGGTGATCAGGCTGGCTCACAGCCTGATCAATGATCTCGGCGCCGTACTCCTGCCAAGGGTATCTTACCTTGTTGAACAGCTCGATAAGACGGAGATCAGCCGCATCGTAAATAAGTCAATGCAATATGTCCTCACCATTACGGTTCCCCTTTCGCTGTTCTTTTTTCTTACGGCAAAGGAGATCATTCTCGTACTGGGCGGGGATGCATTCGCCGGTTCCATTGTTGCGCTGCAGATCCTTTCTCTTCTCCCCGTGGTGATAGGGCTGACAAATGTTTTTTTTATACAGATCCTGCTTCCTTTCGGCCGCGAAAAGACGATCCTGGCAGGTGTGGTTATTGGAAGCATGATCAGCATCGCTGCCAACCTTTTGCTTTGTCCGGTTTATGCTCATAAGGGAGCCGCCATTTCCTGCGTTGCTGCCGAATCGTTCGTTGCGCTCTTCCTTGGATTTCGTGCTGCAGGCTTTGTCAGGTTCAGCTTCAATCCCCGGTTTATCCCAGGCATTGTATTGTCATCCTGTATTTTCGTGCCGGTTGTTTTTCTGGTAAGGATGTTTTCGATAAATGGCTTATCCGTATTGATCGTTTCCGGCTTGTCGTGCTTTCTGTTTTATTCCCTTCTACAGTTATTTTTATTCAGAAATCAGATCTTGAAAGAGGTATTGGGTTATGCACGCGCAAGGATCACTTCTAAAAAACGAGGCAGATAAATGAGTAAAACGAAAGCGCACATTGCTATTCTTGCGTCCCGGCTCGATCTGCCAGGTGGCACGGAACGGATGGTGGTGGAGGCCGCAAATCTTTTCACATCGAAAGGGCATGACGTTACGTTGCTGCTGCCCGAAAAAAGCGGTCCGAGTTTTTTCCGGCTCGACAAATCGGTCCGCATAATTATTGAGCCGCTTGATTTCGGGCTAACGGAGAGCGGAAATATGGTTACGAGAAAAACCAGATTGGCCCTTCACGTCATCCGCTTACGCAGAGCGCTTCGAAAAATAAATCAGTCGATCGTTCTTTCTACAGACTATGTGTATACGATCTGCGCGGGCCTGGCTGCATACAAGGGCGGGCCCAAGATATTTGCCTGGGAACATCATCATTTTTTCTGGTTGAATAAAAGCCGTTTTTGGAAGTGGCTTCAGAGAGTCACTTATCCGCGGCTCAACGGAGTTGTATGTCTTAATCATACTGAAGCAAAGCTTTATCAGCAAACAGGCTGCAAAACTTTTGTCATTCCGAATTTCATCCGCGCACAGGAGGCAGCCGCCCTCGAAACGCCTACCCTGTTAACCATTGGATGGCTTATTGACCGCAAAGGGATAGACCTGGTACCGAAAATTGCAAAAGGAATTTTCGCGGATAGCACAGATTGGAAATGGATCGTTATTGGAAGCGGCGACAGGGAAGAACAGCTGAGAGAAGCTGTTCGCGATCTTCAATTAGAGGAACGCGTCAGCGTCCTTCCGCCTTTAACGCCTGATCTAAGCGAAGCGTACCTGAATACTTCTATTTATGTAATGACATCAAGGTTTGAATGTTTTCCCATGGTGCTGCTCGAAGCTATGTCGCATGGCATACCCAGCGTGGCCTTTAATTGTCCCACCGGTCCCTCTGAAATTATTGCGGATAACGAAGACGGCTTCCTCATTGAAAAAGAAAATGTAGGCGCGATGATTGACGCGATCAAAATGCTGATGAAAGATCCTTTGAAAAGAAAAAAAATGGGAGCGGCAGCATTTCGGCATGCTCACCGTTTCTCTCCTGAACGGATATACCCTTTGTGGGAATCGCTTTTCGAAAACAACTGATCAATCATTCAGCTTAAGAACAGCAAGGAAGGCTTCCTGCGGTACTTCCACGTTTCCGATCTGACGCATGCGTTTCTTGCCCTCTTTTTGTTTCTCAAGTAGCTTACGCTTACGGCTGATGTCACCACCATAACATTTGGCTGTAACGTCCTTGCGCATGGCAGAAATATTTTCACGTGCAATCACCTTCGCCCCGATGGCTGCCTGGATCGCAATCTGGAATTGCTGACGGGGCAACAGCTCCTTAAGTTTTTCGCAAAGCTTTCTTCCGAAGTCCTGGGCCCTTCCACGATGAATGAGCGCGCTCAGTGCATCCACCTTGTCGCTGTTCAGCAGGATATCCATCTTCACAATGTCTGCTTCGCGGTAACCGATCGGATGATAATCAAACGATGCATAGCCACGCGTTTGGCTCTTTAACTTATCGTAGAAGTCAAATACGATCTCTGTAAGGGGCATTTCAAATATCAGTTCTACTCTTGTCTGCGTGAGATAGCTCTGGTTGATGAGGATACCCCGCTTGCCGAGGCACAGGGTCATGATATTCCCGATATATTCCGGTTTCGAAATGATCTGTGCCTTGATGAAAGGTTCTTCAATGCGATCCGTCTTCACAGGATCCGGCATTTCTGCAGGATTGTTCACGATCACTTTTTGACCGTTCGTGGTGTAGGCAATAAAGCTAACGTTTGGTACGGTCGTGATCACCGTTTGGTTGAACTCCCTTTCCAGCCGCTCCTGAATGATTTCCATGTGAAGCAAACCCAAAAAGCCGCAACGGAAACCAAAGCCGAGGGCTTGTGAAGTTTCGAGCTCAAATGTCAGCGAAGCATCATTTAGCTGCAGCTTGTCCATGCAATCGCGCAACTCTTCAAATTCATCGGTGTTCACGGGAAAGATGCCGGCAAATACCATGGGCTTCACTTCCTGGAAACCTTTGATCATTTCGCGGGTAGGATTTTGTGCATTGGTGATGGTATCGCCCACCTTCACTTCTTTTGCATTCTTGATCCCCGTAATGATATAACCTACATCGCCGGTACTCACTTCTTTTTTCGGCTCCAGTCCAAGCTTTAAAATGCCCACTTCATCGGCCTCATATTCCTGGCCGGTGGACACAAACTGGACCTTATCGCCTTTTTTGATCGAGCCATTAAGAATTCGGTAGTATACGATGATGCCCCTGAAGCTATTGAACACACTGTCAAAGATCAGGGCCTGCAATGGCGCATTCGATTGCCCTTCCGGGGCCGGTATGCGGTCCACGATGGCTTCAAGGATGGCATCGACACCAAGCCCCGTTCTTCCGCTGGCCAGCAGTATTTCCTCGGGCTTACAACCGATGAGCTCAATGATCTGGTCCTTTACCTCTTCTATCATCGCTCCATCCATGTCGATCTTGTTGATCACCGGAATGATCTCAAGGTCGTTATCAATGGCGAGATAAAGATTGGAAATGGTTTGTGCCTGAATACCCTGCGTCGCATCCACCAGCAGCAGGGCGCCTTCACAGGCGGCCAGCGCCCGGCTTACTTCATAGCTGAAGTCGACGTGCCCGGGTGTATCTATAAGGTTCAGGATGTATTCCTCACCCTTGTGCGGATAATTGATCTGGATGGCGTGACTCTTGATGGTTATACCCTTCTCCCTCTCCAGGTCCATGTCGTCCAGCACCTGGTCCATCATTTCTCTTTCACTGATCGTGTTGGTGGTTTGAAGCAAGCGGTCAGCCAGGGTGGATTTTCCATGGTCTATGTGCGCAATGATGCAAAAGTTCCGGATATTTTTCATCTGTAATTCGACTGTAAATAAAATTGGCCCTGATCGCCGGGCAAAAGCCGGGCGAAGATAAACGAAATGCATGGGAAATCAGGCGCAACGAAGCCGGTTTAACAATGTGGGCAAAAGCCATAATGCAAAGAATGCCCGGAGTTGGGAAAGCTTTCTTGCGTGTTCTTTACTGTCATCGGCGGTGTTTGGGTTTAAATTCATTCAATCCCAGGGCGGCGCGGTCTTTTTTTGTGAGCTTCAACCTTACAAGTTCGTAGCTCCGTTCGATATAAGCCTCCCATTCTTTCTTGTTCAATCTGGACGGATCGGTTACCAACACCCATTTTGCACGGGCCATGTAGGGCGCCGGCATGAAGCCCTGGGAGCCGCTCAGCTCTTCAAATTCATCATCCTTTACCTTGAAGGAACATTTGAACGGAGGTTCAAGCGATGCCACGCAAAACATTTTTCCTCCGACCGAGAACTCCAGGTCGTTGCCCCATTTAATATCTTCAGTGGCCGCCGGAAGCGACAGGCAGATCTTTTGCAGCGATTCGATGTCCATACTGCAAGGTAGATCGATCCGGACAATCGTGTTGTGGGAAGATTCAAATGCAAAGCGGCGGAGAAGATCGCAACCTTCACACATACTTTGCGTATTATTTAAGCGTGTCGCCGGCCGCGTGTTGAACCTCAGGTCACTCCATTGGAATCAGGCTTGCTTTTCCGCCCGAAACTCCCGAAATTCGGTTATGACGATGGGTCGAAAAAAAGCGGGCTTGCTATTTCTCATTTTTTCCTGTCCACTTTTACTGCTTGCCCAGATCGTGCCTTTCGAAAGATATACCTCAAAGAACGGTCTGGTGGCAGACCGCATCACCACCATTTCGCAGGATGCACAGGGCTTCATGTGGTTCGGCTCCTATTTTGGCATCAGCCGCTATAACGGCATTGCATTCGAGAGAGTAGCCCTGCCGCCCAGTCAGCAAAACAAATATGTTGTTTTTCTTCAGCCTGCCGGCCGAAAAATGTATGCAGGATTTCTTTTTAATGGCGGCCTGTTCGAATACGACAATGGCCGTATAAGGTCCTATTTTATCCGGGGGGAGGATTCTGCGTCGGCAAATGAGTTCGTTTGCATGACCGATGAGGGCGACGGCCGCATCCTGGTGTGCAACAGCAGTAATAAAATATTCAGGTTTGAAAATGGGAAATTCAGCTTTGTTTTTGAATTGCCCAACCGGCCGCTCATTTTTCCAAAGACCATTCTTAAAGACAGCTACAATAATATTTGGGTTGGGACCGAAAAGGGATTATTCATCATTTCAGATTCCTGTCGCAAGATGACCCAGTTATTTCCCAACATGGAAGTATTCTCTATCGTACGCAAGTATGATGGAAGAATATGGTTATCGCGAAGCGATGGCATAAACTCAATTACGTCGAGCTATGCAGGATGGAACGGACAGATCGTAGATGAGCGAATTGAGTTCGCGGACCACAACCTGAGAGCAGTGGCGTTGCGCAGTACCAACCCGCGCGCCATATGGGGCGTCGACGGCGCCAGAGGACTGTTCATGTATAACCATCAACGCGGAAAAACATTTTATGATATCCCGCTCGATCTTCACACCGATATCAGCTCTCTGTTCATTGACCGGGAAAACAACATCTGGATCGCTAATGAGCCTGGCGTGTTCAAGATCTCCAACTTCAATAGCAAGTTCTATCCTTTTTCAGAGATGGCCGCAGGCGGCGGACAGCTGCACTGGCAGAACGATTCGGTACTTTGGGCCTCGAATGCAAAAGGATTGTATTATATAAGTGCGGACAAGATCACAAAGGTCGCTTTTCAAAAACCCCTGCCTGATTATTTTACACTGCTGCTCGTGGATAACGACGATAACCTGTGGCTTG
>DATMHB010000238.1:0-3578 GCA_035555175.1 Flavisolibacter sp.
CTCCACGCTTGGATTCTCTTCCAGCCTCGGCTATTCTGTTCTTGCCAATCAATTGCCGGTGCTATCGGCGGATGAATTCCGAACCCAGGTAGTAAAAGCCGGTGGCGTACTGGATGATAAGGGCGGAAATACCAACTGGCAGAACGAAGCTTTCAGAACCGCCGTGAATCAAAGCTATAATCTGAACCTTAGCGGAGGTGCAAGCAAGCTCTCTTATTTTGCTTCTCTCGGTTACCAGAACACGGAGGGGATCATCAAGAGAAATGATCTTAAAAGATATTCCGGCAGATTCAATGTAACGCAGAAATTTTTGGATGATGACAGGATCGTTCTCGAGATCAACCTCAACGCATCGAACACGAAGCAGCGGCGCCCTCCCATTACGACCATTATCGGCGACGTGCTCGTTAACAACCCAACTTACCCGGCCTACGATTCCAAACACAATCCTGCCATTTATCAGAACATCAATAATCCACTGATATATTTTGATCTGGATAAAGAAATTCTCAACATCGACCGCGTGATCGGAAACATTTCACCTTCGGTAAGGATCATCAAAGGGCTCGTGTACAAATTGAATCTGGGTGTAGACAATTCTACTGCATCGCGTGACGTGGAGGCGCTTCCATTTACAGTGCCATTCCGTGAAGGCCGCCTCGAAACTTTTAATAACTGGAACCGGAATACGCTCATTGAAAATTATCTTACCTATTCGTGGAATCGTCTCGATCATAACCTGGTTATACTGGGAGGACATTCCTATCAAAAGATCTTTGTGCAGCAGCGCAACAGCAGCATCAACCGCTTTGTGGTGGGTGGTGTTGACCCGATCTATAATCCCGGCGTAGGGCAGGACCTCACACTCGCGAACAACCGCCCCGGCGGATTTGCCTTTACAAATGAGCTGCAGTCATTTTTTGGAAGGCTTACCTATCAATTCAGGAACCGGTACCTGTTTACGGCAAATTTCAGGGCCGATGGATCTTCCAAATTCGGCGAGAACAACAAGTATGGCTATTTCCCTTCCTTCTCTGCCGGCTGGAAGATATCGGACGAGAATTTCATGAAACAATCCGTATTCAGTTTGCTGAAGCTGCGGGCTGGCTGGGGTATGACCGGAAACCAGGAGATCCCGCCGAAGATCACGCAGGCCTTGTTCACTTCGCTCGGATCTGCCAGTTACCCGCTTTATCCCGCATCGGGAAACTATCCTGCCGGTTATGCCTATACGCGTTTGGCCAATCCTGATATTAAATGGGAATCATCTGAGCAAACGGACCTGGGACTTGATTTTGGTTTGTGGAACGGCGCGCTGTCAGGTACGATCGATGTTTTTAGAAAAGTGTCCAACAATATTCTCCTCCAGGTGATCCCCGCAGACCCGGTTCAACCGGCTACCGATGTGTGGACGAATGTGAAAGACATGACGATCACGAACAAAGGATTGGAATTCGAGCTTGAATACAGACATAAAACCGAACGTCCTCTTAGCTATAATATTGGTGGCAATCTAACCTATATGCATAACCGCGTCGAGCATTCTCCCTACTCGGTGATCCCCGCAGGATCCGTGTCCGGTGCGGGCATTACATCATCCACCATCAATGGATATGTAAATGGTCAACCGATCGGAACTTTTTATTTGAAAGATTTTACAGGCTTTGATGCCAACGGCCTCAGTACTTACAGGGACCTCGACGGCGATGGCCTGATCACTGATAAGGACCGGGTGGCTGCCGGAACGGCCTTGCCCGATATCATGTATAATTTCTATGGCGGGATTTCAATCAAGGGATTCGACCTGAGCTTTACATTCAATGGTGTGTCAGGCAACAAGGTGTACAACTATACCAAAAATGTGAGCTTCTCAAAACTGCGGCTGGCCAAGAACGTGAATACCACCATGGATGCGATTGCCGATTCAAGGGAATCGATCAACAATGCCACACCTGTTACTACACGCTATCTTGAAAATGGGGCTTATCTGCGGTTGAACAATCTTTCCTTAAGCTATGGCATCGACACAAGAAAGCTGAAGATCAATAACTGGGTCTCTTCCCTGCGCGTGTCGGTTACGGGCCAGAACCTTTTTGTGATCACCGATTATCAGGGATATGATCCTGAAGTCAACATTGACAGGGCCATTAATGGTGTTTCATCATACGGTATCGATTACCTGAGCTATCCAAAGGCCAGGTCGATCATTTTTGGTTTAAATCTTTCATTTTAAGATAAAGGAATATGAAAAAACGATCAGCAAGCCTTCTTTTATTGTGCCTGAGCGTTGTAGCGCTGTATAATTGCACCAAGCTGAAAGAGAAAGTGCTCGACGAATCATCGGTGGCAGGCCTTACCGACAAGCAACAGGCCGAAGGCGTTATTTCGCCGGTGTATGCGAAGCTCGAAGATATCTTCCTGCATACAAATTATTTTGCCCTTCAGGAAATTTCAACCGATGAGGCGATCCTGCCTTTCAGAGGCGGAACCGACTGGGGTGATAATGGCATTTATGTGCAGCTGCACAAGCATGAGAATATCAGTTCCGATGTGAACGTAAAAAATACCTGGAACCATATTCTTGTGGGCGTGTCGCGCGCGGTTACCGCAATGAATTCACTGCCCAAGAACCCATATCCGGATTCGAAGACTTTTTTGGCCGAAGCGCGGGGCATGCGGGCTTATTATTCTATGCTGACGCTTGACCTCTTTGGCCTGATCTTCGTGAAAGATGACCTCGGCGAAACGTCGAAGATCCTCAGAGGCGAAGAAGCGATCAATTATATCAAGGCAGAATTGCTGGCCGTTGAACCCATACTCGATAACAGCACCGGGCCTGGCCGTTTGACAAAAGGCGCCATCTGGGGACTGCTTGCCAGACTTTATCTGAATGCCGCTGTTTACAGAGATGAATATGCTTCTTCATTTACTTTCAGGAACGAAGAAATGGATAAAGTGATCGAGTACTGCGACAAGATCATCGGTTCAGGCCAGTATAATTTGTCTCCGGATTATTTCTCCATCTTCAACGATAACAATCACACCAATAAAGAATTGATCTTCGCTGTAGACCAGCGCGCCGACCTTGGTAACGGTCATAACAGGATGGCCTATTTTTCCTTATCGGGCGATCAGTTCCCGTTGCCGGCTTACCCGAGCGCAAATGGTACTGACGGACCTGCCATCACGCCGGAATTTTATCGCACCTGGGTGAACGCTTATACCCCTGTTGATCCCGCAGCAGCAGATCCAAGATTTTACAAAAAGAACCTCGTGATTCCGCCGGATTCCTGCATTCCCGCAGCGAATTTCAATATCGACCGTGGTATTCTGAGGGGACAACAATACGGACTGTTACGCGTGAATGGTGCATTCTTGAAATGTTCGAATGGGAACATGAGGGTCGGAAAGCTTTACAATGTAACCAGGAACAAACCAAACCTGCCCGTCGACTTTACAGAGAACGTAAACTTTACTATAGCGGGAAGTGATTATAGCACCGGGTACAGGGTGGAAAAATATGAGTTCAGCAAGACCTCGGTAAGCGGAAGGAATTTTGGAGAGCATGATATTGTCAT
>DATMHB010000239.1:0-2669 GCA_035555175.1 Flavisolibacter sp.
TAAACCAGATCTTCCAGCTTTGCGAACAGAAACATGGGCTGTTTCTTGTTTGGTTTTGCTCCGCCGACTATGATGCGGCTGTCATGCGCATGAAGCAAATGGGTTTGTACCAGGACCTCTTTGGCCTCTGGCAAGACACAGGCTTCAAGGATGAAAACAATTCGGTGCGGCCTTCCTATCAGCTTTGGCTGCAGTGGATGGACCGGAAGTTCAGGTAGGCTGTGGATGATTTTCATGGATGAGTTTTGGCTCAATATTTTCTATGATGCCACAAACAGGTAAATGAAGATCGGTACCACAAGGGTTGAAACTTTCAGCGATGGTGTCATCGCGATCATTATCACGATCATGGTGCTTTCCCTGAAACTGCCTGATATCAACCATCCCGACTCTGCGTGGACTGTGCGCCACCAACTATACCGGTTGATCCCCTATTTTGTTACCTATGTTTTCAGCTTTTTGATGATCGGTATATTCTGGGTGAATCATCATCATATGTTCCATATGCTCGATAAGACCGATGAGCGGCTGTTGCTGCTCAATCTGCTTTTTATGTTTTGGATGAGCCTTATACCCCTGTCAACCGCAATGATGGGGGCAAACCCTAGAGTGCCGGACTCTGTGGCCCTATACGGTTTTATTATGCTGATGACCACCATGAGCTTCGCCATCATGCGCACGTATACGCTCAAAAAAAATCTGGTGCATAAGGATGAGAACCAGGAGATCGCCAGCAAGATCCGATGGGTTTCGCTGAAAGCGCGCACCAAGACTTATATCGGCACGGCCGCCTATTTATGTGCTGTGCCGTTGGCCTATGTAAATGTTTATATCGCTTATTTCTTTTTCCTTGTCGCGCCCGTAATCTTTTTTATTCCGGATGGCATCGATGATGAAAGATTGGCTGAGAAAATTGAAGAAAAGAACAACGATTAGACGGGCGCGCGCAGCGGACTCAAAATGTCTGGGAGTGAACCAGTATCACCCTTCCTTTGTTCTTAATTATTAGCTGAGTGTCGGCCGAATAACTGTAAATTTATCTGTTAAAAAATTATCCCTTACCAATGCAATCTGAAGCCCGGGCGGTCGTCAACTACCCTTTTCTTGCCGGTGGCGGCGAAACTGGCGAACTGATCCGCACCTACGATTGGTCAACAACACCACTTGGCCCGCCGGACCAATGGCCGCAGAGTTTAAAGACCTGTGTGCGCATCATCCTTACTTCGCGCCAGCCCATGTTTGTATGGTGGGGTGAAGAGTTAATTAATATTTACAACGACGCTTATATAGATATTGTTAGAGGCAAGCATCCGCACGCGCTGGGACAACCGGCGGCTGTTGTGTGGAGGGAGATCTGGGATCAGGTAGGACCAAGGGCAGAGACGGTCATGACAAAAAATGAAGGCACATACGATGAAGCCCTTCTTCTGATCATGGAGCGAAACGGCTATCCCGAAGAAACTTATTATACATTTTCTTACAGTCCCGTACCTGGTGACAACGGAGGAACGGCAGGGATCATCTGTGCAAATACGGATGATACCGCTCGCATCATTGGGGAGCACCAGCTTACTACATTGAAAGACCTTGGCAAAGCCATCATCGATTGCAAGACGAACCAGGAAGTGTTCATGAAGGCCGTAGAAGTTTTAAAAGCGAACCCTTATGATTTTCCTTTTGCTTTTCTTTATGAACTGAACGAAGAGGGAAAGGCGAAGATCGTGCAATTTGCAGGCGCTGATGAATTGCCCGCTAATGTGCCCAGGTTCATCGACATCAAAGAACAGCAAGATAGCTTTCCATCTTTTTTAGCAGCCGCCATAACGAACAGGGCACAAGTTGTAAAAGGCCTGACGAAAAGATTCGGAAATCTGCCATCCGGGGCGTGGGACGTGGCGCCCGATCAGGCCCTTGTGCTGCCGATAATGCAAGCGGGCCAAAAATTTCCTCATGGATTCCTGACCGTGGGCCTCAACCCCTACAGGTTGCTCGATGAAAAATACATCAGTTTTTTTCAGCTCATCAGCGACCAGATCGCAACCGCTCTTTCTGCTGTGCATGCTTTTGAAGAAGAGAAGAAGCGTGCAGAAGCGCTTGAAGAGATTGACCGCGCAAAGACTGCGTTCTTCAGTAATATCAGTCATGAGTTCCGCACACCCCTCACACTGATGCTAAGTCCCCTGAAAGAAATCAAAGAAAGGGAGAATGAATTGCCGGAAGGGTTGAGAGAAAACGTTGGCATCTCTTATCGGAATACGTTGCGCCTGCAGAAACTTGTGAACACGCTGCTCGACTTCTCCCGGATCGAGGCAGGTCGCATGCAGGCCAGGTATGAAGCCATTGACCTTGCTACGCTCACTGCAGATATCGCAAGCTCGTTCCGCTCCGCCATTGAAGCTGCGGGAATGAAACTCATTCTTAATGTTGCGCCGCTTTCGCAGCCTGTTTATGTAGACGTGGATATGTGGGAGAAGATCGTACTCAATCTTGTTTCCAATGCATTTAAATACACCAACGAAGGATCGATCAGTGTAATCCTCCGCAAGGAAGACGACCATATTCTATTCTCCGTAAAAGACACTGGCGTTGGTATTCCGGAAGAAGAAGTCGGCAAGATCTTCGAACGTTTTCACAGGATAGAAAATATGAAGGGACGCAGCCAGGAAGGA
>DATMHB010000240.1:0-3035 GCA_035555175.1 Flavisolibacter sp.
AATAAAAGATGACGTTGACATAATAGTGGCCAAAACTGAGCAGGTTGAACAGGGCCATGATCTTGATCAGAAAATTGGCCTTCACATCATTCCACCACGAGTTATGTGTTGTAAGAAAATTCGAATAGCCGCCCGCGTAAGTATGAAAAAATCCGGTAAAGAATTGGAGCGGATGCGTCGTTAGTGTGTGATATTCCTGGATGCTTTCCGCATGATAGGCCCAGGTATCGATCATCTTTGCCATCTCACCATAATAAACACCGATCCAACCATAAAAAATGCCCGCCATTACCTTGAGCAGAAAAAGAATGACGAGCTGGGGATTGCTAAGTCCTGATTTTGTAAAAAATTTTACTTTGGTAACGAGCCATGCAAACAGTACCAGATAAGCAGCGAACATCAGGTGCTCCAAACAGTTCCAGTTTAGTGGGACACAAAATAGAAAATCTTATCCACACTCGTCCGCATAAAAACTGATCGTTACTTCATGTGCGCATCTTAGCTTTGCCACTCTATTCATCAATATGGATATCACTGCAAACACCGCCCGACAACTGAGGCTGACAGAAGAAGAATTTGAAATGATCAAAACGAAACTTGGACGCACGCCCAATTTCAACGAGCTGTGTGCTTTCTCCGGAATGTGGAGTGAGCACTGCAGCTACAAGAACTCGATCAAATGGTTAAAGACATTGCCAAGAGAAGGCGGAAGGATGCTGGTGAAAGCCGGCGAAGAAAATGCGGGCCTGATGGATATCGGCGAAGGATACGGTGTTGTGTTCAAGATCGAATCTCACAACCACCCATCGGCAATTGAGCCGTACCAGGGCGCAGCAACCGGCGTTGGCGGCATACACAGGGATATTTTTACAATGGGTGCAAGACCGATCGCTGCATTGAACTCGCTGCGCTTCGGCGACATCACAGAACAGAAAACACAGCATCTGCTTGCGGGGGTTGTGCATGGCATCGGTCATTATGGTAATTGTTTTGGTGTGCCCACTGTAGGAGGAGAAATTTATTTCGATCCGTGTTATCATACCAATCCGCTCGTCAACGCCATGAGCGTAGGCATTGTAAAAGTTGGAAAGACCGTTTCGGCAACGGCCGAAGGAAAAGGCAACCCGGTGATGTATGTTGGAAGCGCAACGGGAAAAGATGGTATTGGTGGCGCCTCGTTCGCTTCGGCGGATATCACCGAAGAAAGCGCAGAAGAATTGCCGGCGGTTCAGGTGGGCGATCCATTCCAGGAAAAAAAATTACTCGAGGCGTGCCTCGAAGTGATCGAAACCGGTACTGTTGTAGGTATGCAGGACATGGGCGCCGCGGGCATCATTTGTTCCACCGCCGAAATGAGCGCGAAGGGAGGCGTGGGCATGCGCATTGATCTGGACAAAGTGCCGACGCGTCAACAAAATATGAAAGCGTGGGAGCTGCTGCTTAGCGAAAGCCAGGAAAGAATGTTACTCGTAGTGAAGAAGGGGAAAGAGGCTGAAGTGAACAGAATATTTGAAAAATGGGATCTTGAAAGTGCGGTGATCGGCGAAGTGACCGATGATGGTCTTTTGAGTTTTTATATGCAGAACAATCTCGAAGCCCAGATACCTGCGCAGGAATTGGTGTTGGGTGGCGGAGCACCGCAATATGAAAGAAATTATAAAGAACCTGCTTATTTCACGAAGGTTAACAGTTTTGATATCAGCCAGGTGAAAGAGCCAAAGGATGTGAGGAGCATCGCCGAAAAAATAATACAACTTCCGGCCATTGCGTCAAAGCGATGGGTGTTCCATCAGTACGACAGCATGGTAGGAACGGCCAATACTTCTACCAATAATCCAACCGATGCGGCCGTGGTGTTGGTGCGGGAAACAGGAAAGGGCATTGCTGTAACAGTGGATTGTAACAGCCGCTATGTTTTTGCAGACCCCTATAAGGGTGCGATGATCGCAGTAGCCGAAGCAGCCCGCAACATTGTTTGCAGCGGCGGCCAGCCCCTCGGCGTAACCAATTGTTTGAACTTCGGCAATCCTTACGATCCCGAAGTTTATTATCAGTTTGTTCAGGCCGTCAAAGGAATGGGCGCGGCCTGCATCCGGTTCGATACGCCGGTGACCGGAGGCAATGTCAGTTTTTATAATCAGAATCCGGATGGACCTGTATTCCCTACGCCAACGATCGGCATGGTTGGACTCGTGGAAGATCCTTTGATGAAGATGACGCTTGATTTCAAACAAGAGGGAGATTTCA
The DNA here is from genome assembly GCA_035555175.1 of Flavisolibacter sp. Taxonomy (GTDB): domain Bacteria; phylum Bacteroidota; class Bacteroidia; order Chitinophagales; family Chitinophagaceae; genus Flavisolibacter. The sequence continues at coordinate 2,248 of DATMHB010000240.1, forward strand.
TTTTTCTGGTGGGTGCCCTACGCAATGACATTAACTCATCGGCCTATCTCAGTAAAATATGCGGTGTTGAGTTTTCGCCCGCCCCCTATTTTGATCTGGAGGAAGAGTTCCACCTTCATGATGTTATTCGCAAATTGATCGATGCACGGCTGATCCAAAGCGCGCACGACATTTCTGAGGGAGGGTTGATCACAACCTTACTCGAAAGCGGGTTTAATCGTAACCTTGGTTTTGAAGTGAGCGCGTCCGATGCGAAGATCAGGAAGGATGCATTCTGGTTTGGTGAGGCGCAGGGGAGGGTGGTCGTTTCCGTATCATCTGAACAGCTTGACCCATTCCGGGATCGTCTGAATAAAAAGGGAGCAGCCTATACTGAACTCGGTGTTGTGACGGAAGGCGAGATAAAAGTTGACGGTGCAAGCTGGCAAAACATCCTTTACTGGAAGGAATTATACGAGTCGGCCATCGAAAGACACCTTGCGAATGAACTCGAATCGGAAGGCGCACTCGGGATGTTGTGATCCGCTTTAACTTTTCACTTATCCACATTGACGGAAGCTTATTTTTTGTCCCACAAAATTTGGTGTAGGTTTGCATGACCTCCCGGAATTTCTCATTTTATTTTTCCGCTGGTCAATAGTTGGCTGAGAATTGGGCTTCCGCCCTTTTGATTATGCCACTGAACTTGACTTAAATCATAGCCAACAACAATCAAAGAACATATTCATTTTACAACCATCGACAATGGCTAAATATATTTTTGTTACCGGCGGTGTTACTTCTTCTTT
>DATMHB010000241.1:0-4139 GCA_035555175.1 Flavisolibacter sp.
CAATAAGCGGCTTTCCTGGGTCCGCATCGCTTCATGGTAGGCAACAAAAAACTTACCGCCAACGGAAGCAGGAAATTCAATCCAAATGCTCTTGCCCTGGATGCTCTCCGCATCCTTGTCCAACATAGCTGCACCAGCCGAATTGATGTACACTACCTCCCACTGCCGGTTAAAAGCAATAATGCCCTCGGAAGTGTTTTCCAACAAGGTCTGTAGTAGTGTGGCATTTCCAAAAAATTTACTCATGGTGCCCGCTTTGGAAGCTGATTTGCAATTTATATTTATTTTCCCCGACTCCGTTGGCATAACCAGTTGTTTGTTTCCACATTGTCACTTTCCTGCATGACCATCGGATTTGCAACATTAGGGTCTTGCTTTCCGGCGGTTCATTGATCCAAAAACACAAGCGGCTTTTGAAGAGCGCGAAGCTTGTTCATGCCATCTTGCAGCAGCAGCGATCACAAATGACGCCGACTGAATGAAACATTTCGACTTTATATATACCGTAGTTATACGGGAAAACGCTTAGATCATGTGCAACCACATGGATTTGGAACACTTTAGAAGCTTGGTGTTTTTATCAGAATATGGCCGGTTTGCGTCGAGTTGAGCAAAATTCTTGCCGGGATGAATCGTGATACGCGGCAGAGCGAGAAACAAAGTGAGAGCGAAGGGAGAGACACCCCCCCTGTGCCAAGGCTGCGGCGGACGACGCGGACAGCGAACGGACAGTAGTAAGCTCATTGCTGAAGCCTTTTGAATTTTGAATTTTGAATTCATTCGGCCTTCAGTTATCGTTGATCTTTTCAAGATGCACCTCACCCAAAAAATCATTCAGCGTTTGACCTTTTTTGAGTTGCAGCTTTTTTCTGAGCCGGTACCGGCTGATCTCAACACCCCTGACCGAAATATTCATCAGCTGGGCGATCTCTTTTGAAGCGAGCTTCAACTGCAAATAAGTGCAAACCTTGAGGTCCGAGCTGGTAAGGTGCGGAAATCTTGTCTTGAGCTTCTTAATGAAATCATTATTGATCTCATCGAAGTGCGCAGCAAATTGTTCCCAGCTCGAATTATTTTTTTCGATTTCGTTTACAAGCTGAATGGCCCGCTTCACATCGTGATTGCCGCCGGTTTTCTTGTGCAGCTGCTGCAGCTCATCTCTTACTTTGATCAAGGCATCACTTCGCTCCATGAGGTGCATCGTCACGTCGGCCAGCTCCTTGTTCTTAAACACCATTTCGTTGATCAGCTTTTCGTTCTGAAGCTTGATGATCTCCTTCTCATTTTTTTCAACCTCGAGCTGATGGATGTACTTCAGCTGCTTTTGCTCTTCCTCAAATTTTAATTGCTGTCTTTCGAACTTCCTTGTCTGCCATTTGTAAAACAGATAGACGAGGGATGCAATTACTAAACAATAAAAAACATAAGCCCACATAGTTTTATACCATGGTGGGTCAATCACGAAACGGTAAGTCACGGGTTCCGATTGATTACCGAGGTTGTCAAAGGCCTTTACTTCAAAACTGTAATCGCCCTGCGGAAGGTTCGTATACTCCTTCTCTGGCTTTGCCGTGCGTGGCGACCAGTCGCCTTCGTAACCCTTTAGCCTGTAGCTGTATTCTATATTGCTCTGCGACCCAAAAACAGGCGAACTAAACTCGAAATGAAATGAGTTGCTGGAGCCCGCAAAATGAAGGACCCTGTTTGCCTGTGGCTTCGAAGCGCCTGCGCCACTTTGATTGAAGTAGCCTCCAAATACCACACTATCCGAATTACCTGATAACTTTACCTGCGTCAACAGCATGTCCGGATTGCTGTGCCCATTAATGTATTTTTTATAATTCAGATGAATAATGCCTGCATTGGAAGCAATGAAAATATTTTCTTTATCGTAGGGATAAATATTTTCAAAACCTGAAAGGATCTTTCCCGTGAGCTCGGGAAAATAAGTCACCGTGGGCTCCGACTTTTCAGAAGCAAAACCCGCCACTCCTATTCTTTTTCCTGAGCAAAACCAGATATTGCCTTCGGCATCTTCATTCAGATACTGAACCTTGTTAGCTCCCAATATGCCGAATAACCCGGGAGACGGAATAAATTTTTTCTTTACCTCATCAAATTCATACACGCCCTTCTCGGTAGCAAATACAACCCTGTTCCTTACACGGAACACATTATTTCTAAGGTTTGAAGGAAGGCCGTCTTTCTCTGTAAAGAGTTCGTACCGGAACGACCGGCCGTCGGGCGCAATGGTGATCCGGTAAACACCGCGATACGGATGGGAAGCCCAGATCACATTGTCATTATCCATCGTCAGGAAACGAAGCGACTCATGCAACCCTTGCATTTCAAACCCACGCTTAAATCCATTGCCCTGGTATTCGAGCATCGAGAGGCCACTATAAGTTCCTACGAGAATATTGGAAGCGGGAAAGACCGCAGACGACGGAAGAAAGATCCATGCTCCCGAATTGTTTGTGAGCTGCACCAATTCATTGTTCCTGATCCAAAAGCTGCCCGTATGATGGCCCATCAATAGCTGGTGATTTACCTCATCCAGGCGCCACGATTGGCCCGCGCTGTTCTTCAGTTTCAGAAAATTCCCTTTTGAAAAACTAAGATCCTTTGCCACATTCGATAACGGTGCAGTATATACGCCGTCCGAAGTGGCAACATACAAATGATTGTCGAACACGCGTGCCGAATATCCCGAGAGCTCATCGGGCTTGCCCGGCTTGATGTATTTAATGGCAGAGTTGTAGGCGATAAAGCTGATGCCATTGTCCAGCCCCGCCCAAAGATTATGGTCCCTGTCGAGAAAGACACAAAGTACATTATTGTTCTGCAAGCCCTCGGGCCGTGCGATTTGTTGCACCACCCTTCCCTGATCATTGATCACCACGCAACCGCTTGACGTTGTGCCGGCGACAAACTCCGAGCTGTTGATCTTTTCCAGGCAATAGACATGGTTCTTGATAAAGCTGCTGTCGGCGCCCGTCGGTTTCTTCCTCAATTGCCCGTCATAATAAATGAACAGACCGTCCTGCAAAGAACTGATCAGAAGGCTATCGCCGCTGAGGCCCACGATGCCGGTTATCTCGAAGGGGATCGGCTTTGCATTTCCGCCAAGGATCTCCCATCCGTTGTTGATGAATTGGTACAATCCTTTTTTCTTATCCTGTGCAATAAGCCGGTTGCCGGTTTTCTTCATAATGTGCCAGCCGCTTTCAGACGGATAAGTCCTGATAGCACCATTCCGGTATTCGAAGATGCGGTCCCATGTGCGAAAGAAGACAGACTGATTGAATACTTCGATTTCCCACACATCGGTGAAGGTGCGATACCTGACAGGGATGAGGCTTTTGAGCGAAGTATACTCAAGCACCCCCTGGGCGTTCGGCGCATAATAACCGATCTCATCCTGCCCTCCGGCATAGATCCTGTCCTGGTCGAGTGCAATAGATCTGAGGATCGTCTTGTTAGGCTGTGGGTAGATCCTCCAATACACGCCATCATAAATAAGCAGTCCCTCGTTGTTCGCAAAATACAGGCGGCCCGAGGAATCCTGTCTTATGTCCCAGGTTTGGGTACCCCCCTGATAAATGTTGTTATAATAATTGATGATTTGCGGTAGCCCTATCGTATTCTGCGACCACCCAACCAGGCCGAACAGCAGCATTACAAGGGCTGCGACAGGTTTTTTCATACTTAAATATAATTATTGTAAAGACGTAGTATTGATGTAATTTAAATGTATTGGAAATCACACTGTTATTGTTGGTTGATGTAGTTTTGAAGTAGGGACGGTGCGCGTGGAATAAGGCAAACCACTATATTTGGTATCCTTATTTTTCATTGACTGCAAAAAACTAAACACTTGCATATGAACAGACTCTCAAAGGGGGCGCTCTTACCCCTTATGCTCCTATTTTCTGCTTTTGTGTGGGCCCAGAACAAAACTGTCACAGGCCGGGTCGTGGATGAAAACGGTGCGGTCGTAGGCGCTTCTGTTTCCGTTAAGAACACGACAACGGGAACGACCACGAACGAAAATGGTGACTTTACGCTTTCCGTTCCGGCAACTGCACAAACGCTTGTCATCAGTTCAGTCGGATACAATTCCAGAGAAGTGGCCATCA
>DATMHB010000242.1:0-4942 GCA_035555175.1 Flavisolibacter sp.
AATACATTGGTCGCCTGATCGAGGCTCACCTTGGGAGCCGTAAGGGTTACGTCCTTATAAGTGGTCTTGGTCTTTCCGTAAAGAATGAACTTTTTTTCGCGGACCAGCAGCACACCGCTGTCGAGCGCTTCATAATTAACAGGTGCATCGAGCGTATCCTTCGAATATTTGAAATGAAACGTGTCGGTTCGCTGAAGGGGTGCGAGCGTGTCACCCGTGCTCAAAGAATCGCTGCTCCTGCCCCCTGGCAACGTATCTTTTTTTAAGCCCGGTATTGTATCAGTTGTTAAAGTGCTGTAAATTTCGGAGCCTTGTGTATGACCTGCTTTGCTCTTCCACGTTATTGCTATGCAAAAAGCAGTTGCAACAAAAGGGAAACAGAATTTTTTTAAACTAAATTTGTGCAGTCTGGTCATAGGCCAAACAAAAGTAAACGATTGCACATTAAATAATTTGTGAAGAATTTACTAAACCGACAAGAAAATCTGATATGCTAAAGAAACTGATCCTGGCCATCCTGTTGCCCGCTTCCACTCTATTATTCTCTTTTTCACGTCCCCACAGTCAACAGGTGCTGAGGACCATTATTATTGATGCAGGTCATGGGATCAAACGAAGCGGAGGTTATGATGGCGCCTCCGGAACCTATTCTCACGAAGATGATATCGCACTCGCTGTTTCGAAACGGCTGGTGGCGCTGATGGGAGAAGCATTTCCTGACGTAAAGATCATTGAGACCAGACCCACTAAATACATTACCGATCTTCACGAAAGAGCCGATATCGCGAATCAAAATAAAGGCGACCTTTTTATATCCATCCACGTAAATGCGATGCCTCCCATCCCCAAACGGGAGTTTCTGGGTTATAGAACGGAAACCTATTACACAGGTAAAGGAAAGAAGCGGAAGAAACACACGAGGAAAGTGCCGCAGTACAGGTATTATGAGGTGCCCAACACTTCCGCAAAAGGAACGCAGACTTATATCTGGGGTGCCCACAAGAGCGAAGACAAAGAAGTGGCCGTGAGGGAGAATGCGCCCATGCTTTCGGAGGAAAATTATAAAGAGAAATACGGTGATATAGACGTGAATTCACCCGAATTCATTGCACTGTCGTTGGTTAAGACCCAACAGTTCGCAAGACGAAGCTCCGCACTGGCCAATATGGTGGAAGAACAATTTGCGAAAGCCGGCAGGATCAGCGGCGGCTCAAAACAAAGGCAGGTGGGGATTTGGGTACTTCAGGCCACAGCCATGCCGAGCGTGCTTGTAGAAACGGGCTTCATCACGAACCCTCAGGAGGAAGATTACCTCAATAGTGAGAAAGGTCAGCAGGAAATAGCCGAGTGTGTAACGAATGCAGTGAAGAATTATAAAGCCTGGCTCGAAAAAAAGCAGATCACAGCCGATAACAATAATGCCAACACTGGCAGCCTTCCGGAAAAAAATCAACCTCAGGGCAAGACGCCTTATTCCTTCCTTAAAGCAATTGAGCAGCAGGAGAAAAAACGCACGGCCAGATGATCGGCCCTGTCATTTCTTTAATTGGTACGGTTTTTCAATCGTTCAGCCTTGCTACACTATGAGCAAGGGTTGAAAGTTTATTTCTTATTGCTTATTTTGGGCAGAAATAGGCAGTATCAGGCTATCAGAAAAAAACAATCATGAAATTAAGTAATGAGACCAAGGTTGGATTACTCGCTATTGCAGCAATAGTTGTGCTCGTGCTCGGCTTTAATTTCTTAAAGGGCAAAAACATTTTTTCCAGCCCTCCTGTGCTCTATGCAAAATTTGCCGAGTTGGGCTCACTTGAAAAATCCAACCAGGTAAAGATCAACGGTCTGCCTGTAGGAACGGTTTACAATGTTACGCCTGCCGATAAAGAAGTAGAGAATATCATCGTTGAGATCCACCTCACACGCGACATAGAAATTCCGAAAAATTCTGTAGCCTTTATCGATGCCTCCATCCTGGGTGCAGCATTTATCAATATCGAAAAAGGCGACGCCAAAACTTATCTCGAACGCGGCGACACCATTTCCACCAGGCTTGACAAGGGTATCATCGGAAACATTCAGTCGCAGCTCACGCCCACCATTACCCGCGTGAACCAGACACTTGATTCCCTGAAGATCACGATCGGGGCACTCAATTCAATTTTTGATCCGCATACGAAAAATAACCTGCAGGATATGATCGCGAACCTCACGGTTTCTTCGGCTCATCTGCAGCAATTGCTGAACGCGCAGTCGGGTCAGCTGGCACAGGCGCTACACAATGTTAACCTCGTCACCGGCAACCTGGCGCGGAATAACGACGCCATCAATGCGTCGATCCGCAACGTGGAATCGGCCACTGGCAAACTTGCGAATGCCAATATCGAGGGTACGGTCGCTTCCCTGCAGGCCACGGTGAATGAATTGCGCAATACCATTGCCAATCTCAATTCAAAGAATGGTTCGCTTGGTTTGCTGATGAACGATCGCGAATTGTATGACCGCCTCAATAAGATCGCTGACCGCGTGAACAGGGCGGCCCTCAGCGCCGAGATCACCATGGATGATCTTCGCCTTCATCCAAAACGCTACGTTAATATTTCTGTGTTTGGAAGTAAAGCCAAAGGGCAGCCTTTATCTTCGCCTGCAGCCAAGGACTCGCTTCCGGGCAGAAATAAATGATGAAACCGATTTGCTTTCTCCCGCTCCTGCTTTTCGTTTTTATATCAGACCTCGCACATGCGCAGACGATGGCCGACTCCACGTCGAAGCAGCCCGTATCCATTCTCAATGCCGATAACCTGTATTTAAAATCTCCTGATCCCAACACTGAGCTGAAGATCCTGGCAGGCCATGTGAGGCTGAAGCAGGGCACTACCCTGTTCTGGTGCGATAGCTGCGTTATTAACAGCAATCAGCACGTGCTGGAGGCATTCGGTAATGTGCACATCAATGATAACGATACATCCGACGTTTATTCCGACTATCTGCAATATATCACCAATACTAAAATGGCTTACCTCAAGGGTAACGTAAAACTAAGTGACGGCCACGCCGTGCTGACGACCGTTGATCTTGAGTATGATGTGAACAACAAGATCGGAACCTATAAACATGGCGGCAAGGTGGTGAATAAAAAGTCGGTGCTGACCAGCGTGGAAGGTGTTTATTACACCGATCTCAAGGACATCTATTTCCGGAACACGGTTCAGTTGACCGATCCTGCCTATTACCTCAAAACAGACTCCCTTCTGTATAACACGGAGACACAATTGGCCAGATTCATTGCCGAAACTTATATCCGCGACAGCAGCCAGCGCGTGATCCATACAAGGGAAGGAACTTATGATGTGGCCAATAGCCACGCCGATTTTACCTCGAGGACCACAATGGAAGACAAGTCCATGACCGTCATTGCCGACCGCATCGCCAGCGATAATACCACGGGTCTTGTTCAGATGGAAGGAAGAGCGGTGATGAGAGACACGGCAAAAGGAACCATCGTTCTTGCCGACCGCATCTTTGTAGACAGGAAAAAGGATGCATTCCTCGCTACCAAGAAACCGCTTATGATCATCAAGCAGGACAAGGATTCGATCTATGTCACTGCTGATACATTATTTTCCGCGCGGCTGACAGACCTTTATAAAGACACTGCGACGCGAAAGAAACTTGGACTAAAAGAAAAAGACAGCACCAACCGCTACTTCGAAGCGTTCCGTAACGTGCGGGTGTTTTCAGATTCGGTGCAGTCGGTAAGCGATAGTCTCTTCTACTCGTTTAAGGATTCGATCTTTCACCTTTATTACGACCCTGTCGTATGGAGTAAAAAAAGCCAGATCACCGGGGACACCATTTACCTGTATACAAAGAACAAAAAAGCGGATCGCATCAAGGTCATAGAAAACAGTTTCATGGTAAGTGAAATAGAAGCCGGCGTATACAATCAGATCAAGTCTTCGAAGATGGATGGCTTCTTTAAGGAAGGAACGCTGGATTCCGTCCGGGCCAAAGGCCTTGCCGAATCCGTTTATTTTTTGCAGGACAAGGACAGTGCGTATACCGGTGTTAACCAAACGAAAAGCGATGCCCTCGATATTTATTTTGAGAAAGGAGAATTGAACAAAGTCGTTTTCCGAAGCGATCTGAAAGGAACCCTTTATCCTATTTCACAGAAGCGCCCTCAGGAAATGAAGCTGGAAAAATTTCGCTGGCTGATCAACCGCAGGCCGAAAACAAAGTACGAACTGTTCGAATGATCAACGCTGGGCTATCACGATCGATCAAATCCACTTTACCGGGATTATAACGCGCTGCCTGCGGACCGCGCGGCATTCGCCAGTTTAACTTTTCCCTTGGAGATGGACGGAATAGATCCGCAATTTAGAACGGACCCGGGCGTTTAGTGCAAAATAAACGATATGAAAAAAACAGGAATCATGGCCGCCCTTACCCTGCTCATTACCGTGAGTGTGCGTGCGCAGGATTATAAAATGGGATTGGGCGTTCGCCTAAGCAGCAGCGCACCCATAGTCAACAATTCAGTATCGTTGAAATATTTTTTCAATCAAAGCACGGCGGTGGAAACGCTTCTGTCGTTCGGCGATCCTATTGCGCTCGGAATGCTGATTGAAAAGCACAAGCCCTTGTCAAAAGCCGGCTTTACTTATTACTATGGCGGCGGTGGTTTCGTGGGCTTCACCAGCCCGGCCCCTGCCGGTCTTCAGGGCGTATTGGGGCTGGATTATAAATTTCCCACCATACCTTTCAACCTGTCGCTCGACTGGAAGCCCGAGATCAACTTTACTCCGGATTTTAGTTTCGAGCCCGCTGCCCTGGGTATCAGCGCCCGCTTTACGCTCAAATAAATTGAGTTTTTGCGGTTTATTTCCCCACATTCTGTTCCCCTTTTGCGGATTTGTGCAGGATTTTCGTTTATTTTGGT
>DATMHB010000243.1:0-3463 GCA_035555175.1 Flavisolibacter sp.
TGCAGCGGTGGATCTGCTCAGTGAAAAATTATCGGATGAAGCTCTCAATGTGGTTCGGGTAGGTAATCCCACACGGGTTTCAGAGCGCCAGATAGAGATCACGCTCGACTATAAAATGCGCGCCCATCCGTCGATGAAGGAAGTGCGGCGGCTGAAAAAACAGGCTACCGAATATCGGGAGATGGCCAGAAAATACAAGAGAAACTTCGGACAGGATGAACGGGATCAGCGTAAGGCGCTCTATGCAGAAGCACGCAATATTACAAAGGAAGTTGAACGTACTGAACAATACATTACAGACGATATATTGTCGAAAGCGCAGGTGATCACAGCAACGCTCGTCGGTGCCAATCATTATACGGTTAAGCATTTGAAATATCATACGGTGTTTATTGACGAAGCCGGCCAGGCATTGGAGCCTGCCTGCTGGATACCGATTTTGAAGGCGCAAAAAATTGTAATGGCGGGCGATCACCACCAACTTCCTCCTACCATAAAATCAGTGGTGGCGGCGAGAGCCGGGTTGTCGGCCACCCTTATGGAAAAGATGGCGAAGGCAAATCCGGAGGCCGTTGTTTTGCTTGAGGAGCAGTACCGCATGCACGAAACGATCATGGGTTACTCATCGGCCATGTTTTATGGCAACCGGCTGCAGGCGCACCCTTCCATTGCGCAAAGGCTGATATTTCCCGGAGATCAGCCGCTGCTCTTTATCGATACGGCAGGTTGTGGCTTTGAAGAAAAGCAGGACGGCGCTGGCATTAGCAATCCGGAGGAAGCGGCTTTTCTAATGAAGCATCTCAGGAGTTTGGTGCAACAGCTGAATGCATATGGGGCACCAGTTAAATCAATAGCCGTCGTTTCACCGTATAGGCACCAGGTTGAGGTGCTCAAGGACCTGGTGATAGCCTATGACCTGGCAGGAGTGGAGGGACTTGCCGTAAATACCATCGATAGTTTCCAGGGGCAGGAGCGCGATGTTGTCTATATCAGCATGACCAGGAGCAACACTGAAAACCTGATCGGGTTTCTTACCGACACACGGAGAATGAATGTGGCGATGACCAGAGCCCGCAGCAAACTGGTGGTGATCGGCGATAGCGCAACCCTTTCACAACTATCTTTTTATGCTGATTTCATCCATTATGCGCAGGAACGGAATGGATATCTCAGCGCATGGGAGTTTATGACGGACTGAAAGACCTTATAGGTCTTTAAAGCCTTATAGGTGTATGCAGAACCGCTGCTTTCCCCGACTGATTTCCCGTTAATCTGTCCAAAATTTATGGATCAGTTTCCGCGAAACCATAAACAAATTTGGGATAGTTACTTAACTTTATCGCCCTAGCCCCCGGGGCTATCACCCTTAACCATGTTGACAAATTGTAACCTACTCTTAGAAAGTCTAAGTGATGCCGTCTTCCTTCTAGACAGGGACGGGTTCATTCAACACGCCAACGCGACAGCTTCCACCCTAACTGGTTATTCGCCCGAAGAATTGATACGCGCACCTATTTCCATGCTGTACTTTGAGGACCAGGACCGCATCAAGAGCGAATATGAAATGAGCATTGCAAGGAAAAGAGGAAAGTTTGCATCCGAAGGATGGAAAAGAAGAAAGGACGGATCCAGATTGTGGTCAACCATTACTTATTCCGTTGCCAATAACGAGACGGGAATATTTGAGGGATATGGTTGCGTGCTTCAGGACATGACGGAAAGAAAGGATTCGGAACTTGAACTAAGGGCCAGCGAAGAACGTTACCGGTTGCTTGTGGAGGGCATAAAGGATTACTCCATATTCATGCTTGATCCCGACGGCTATGTTGCATCCTGGAACGCAGGTGCCAAACGCATGAAAGGCTATTATGCAAGTGAGATCATTGGCAAGCATTTCTCAATTTTTTATCCGGCCGATGATGTAAAGGCCAACAAGGCCGAGATGGAGTTGAACACCGCTATCACCAAAGGGAAATATGAAGAAGAAGGATGGCGGGTCAGAAAAAACGGATCTATGTTTTGGGCCGACGTTGTGTTGACGCCCCTGTATAACGATCAGAATAAACTGATTGGATTCTCCAAGATCACCCGCGATCTTACCGACCGCCGGGAAAACGAAGAAGTGCTTCGCCAGAGTGAAGAGCGCTACCGACTGCTTGTTGAGCAGGTAACGGACTACGGAATCTTCATGCTCGATGATAATGGAAGGATCGTGAGTTGGAATGAAGGGGCGCGCCGCATGAAAGGCTATACAGCGGAAGAAATTATCGGTAAGAACTTTTCCATATTTTATCCTGAAGAAGACATCATTAATGGCAAGCCTCCTCATGAATTGAAAGTGGCAAGATCCGAAGGAAAATATGAAGAAGAAGGATGGCGTTTACGCAAAGACGGTTCACGCTTCTGGGCCAACGTGGTGATCACGGCAGTGTATAATGCCGCCGGAGCACTGGTCGGTTATTCGAAAGTCACCAGAGACCTTTCTGAAAGGAAGGCTTCGGAGAAAGCGCTCCGCGACAGCTATGACCGCTATCGCAACCTTGCCGGTGAGTTAAGGTCCACCAACCGGGAGTTGACACTGGCCAACGAGGAGCTCGAACAATTCACCTCGATCGTTTCTCATGACCTGCAGGAACCGGTACGGACCATTAAGAGTTTTCTGCAGCTCATTGAAATGAAAATGGGAAACGATATTCCCCCGGAACCAAGAGCATATATTGCCAAGGCCATCAACGCTATCGACCGTATGAAAGAGCTGATCAGGAATCTCCTGAATTATTCGCAGCTTACCAAAGAAGAGATCATCAGGGAAGATGTGAACGTGAGCGATATTTTCAGTGAGGCACTTCAAAATGTAAGAACCTCGGTGGAGGCCAGTAATGCGGAGATCATTATAGAAAACGAAGTTAGTACGATCAGAGGGGACAGGGTCCAACTGGTGCAACTCGTACAGAATCTCGTAAGCAATGCACTTAAATTTACGGCCACTGATCGGCCGAGGATCAAGATCAGGTGCACGCGTGAAAAAGGTGCAGTGAAATTTTCTGTATCCGACAACGGTATTGGCATTGCGGAGGGCGATCTCAATAAAGTGTTTGAGATCTTTAGAAGGCTGCACACGAGGAAAGAGTATCCAGGCACCGGCATCGGTCTTGCGATCTGCAAAAAGATCGTTGACCGTCACGGAGGAAGGATCTGGCCCGAATCAAAACCCGGCAAGGGCACTACTTTTTATTTTACGCTCAACGACGAAGCAAGCCAGATACAACCCGCATAATGAAAAAATATAAGATCATTATTGTTGAAAACGATGAAGACGAACGGTTCTTCATGAAGGAAGGATTTGATGCCAGCGGAATGTTTGAAATCATTGCGCAAATGATTAACGGTGACGCATTGCTCGAATGGCTTGAAGAAAATCCGGGAACGCTGCCCGATGTGATCCTGTCCGACCTCAACATGC
>DATMHB010000244.1:0-3643 GCA_035555175.1 Flavisolibacter sp.
CGTCAGCGTAATGTAGCCTCCCTGGTTATCGACCCAGGTTTGTCGCCACAAACCCGTTGGCACATTGTATACAGACCAGCTTTGCCCTGAGAAGTTGCCCCTTGGATCATTAAAATTTTCATGCACGATGCAGTTGCCAAAAAGTTTTTCGATCCGGTTGGTTCCGTGCAAAGAATCGCTCCAGGTAAGGTTCCATTCGCCCAGCCAGAAGTCGAATTGTGCAGCCTGCGCAGCGCTGCAGGGCAACGTATTCGTTTGTGCATGCATCATAGTCACCTGTAGCAGGGCATAAGCCATCAGCCAACGTACCATAAGCGATCATTGATAAGTGAATTTACCGCGCTGAAGAGACGCCGCGTAAATTATTCCATGGCTGGTCCAAATTCATGACACCGTACCCTCAAAGGGCTTTCTGCATTTTATGGTGGCCGATCCCTACTTCAAAAAATTGTGGACCTGCAATTTGATATCCGCATTTTTTGTAGAATTCAATGACCGGATCACGCGCATGCATCATCACGGTCCTGAATCCGTTTGTTCTGGCGACTTCCTCAGCAAACGTGATCACCGCTTTGCCTATGTGTTGTCCCTGGTGGTCTTTGCGCACAGCCATTTGGCGCAGCTGTACCGTGCCGCTATCCCTGGGCGTCAATATGCAGCATCCGATCATTTCGCTTCTTTCAAAATAGCCAATGAGAAAATCCGATTTTTCTTTTTCGGGCTCAATATAGGAAGGCGGTACGCCGATGGGTTCGAGCAAGGCATGGACGCGAAGGTTCAGCATCTGTGCATACTCCGCGCTTCCATGTTCAATTAATCTTGTTTGCATATGCGCAGCAAAGTTATTTGCATAAATGTTTAACTTGATCGCATACAGGATTTTTATGAGGTTATCTGAATACTCCGCTTCCGTTGCCGAAAACTATGATGCTTATCTGGGCCCTCTGTTATTTGAACCTTTTGCAATCGATCTCGCCGGCCGCATCCGCGAGGAGCGCGTGCAAATGGTAATAGAAATCGCTGCCGGCACAGGACTGGTGACCAGGCGGCTTGCCTCGGGGTTACAGCCATCGGCAACGCTCGTGGCCACCGATTCGAGTGAAGAAATGCTGGCGCGGGCCAGGGCACGGATAAAACAAGGGAACGTTCAGTTCCGGGTGGCTGACGCAGATCAGCTCTCATTTGCTGATGCTGCATTCGATCTTGCGTTGTGCGGCTTCGGGGTGATGTTCTTTCGAAACAAAAAAAAGGCATTCAGCGAAGTGTACCGTGTATTAAAACCCCGAGGGAAATTTTACTTCACCACATGGGGAAGCATGGAGAATAATCCACGCATGTTGCCTGTGAAGAAGGCCATGCATGAAGTATTTGGCGGTGCGGCCTTGGAAATTTTGGAAAAGGGACCTTTTGCATTTAATGAACCGGCTGAAATCCGCAGATTATTGGCTGATGCAGGATTTAAAGATACGACCATCGAATGGGTGACAAAAACAAGCCATTATAAAAACATCGATGATTTTTTGAAGGGCTGCATCGATGGTTCACCCCTGGGCGGGTTTTTGCTGAAACATGAGGTGAGCGTTCAGGAAAAAGTGAGGGAAAAAATCAGGGAAGGCCTGGAGGAACAGTCGCGATCGTATGCCCATTCGATTCCGATGCAGGCGCTGGTTTGCATCGCTTCTAAATTTTAGTATGACCTAAATGATATATTGAACATGGTTGCGCTTCAATCGATACTCGACAACGATTTTTACAAGTTCACCATGCAGCAGTGTGTTGTAAAATTGTTTCCCAGGGCAAAGGTGCGCTACAAATTCATTAACCGCGGCAACCATCTGTTTCCCGAAGGATTTGCGGATGCATTACGAACTTCTGTCGGTGCGATGAAGGGACTACGGCTGACCGCCGAGGAAAAGCAATGGATGGCTTGTACCTGTCCCTATCTTGATCCGGTGTACCTGGATTTTCTTCAGGGGTACGCTTATGATCCTGCCGAAGTGGTCATTACCCAAAACGGAAATGAGGTTGATGTCTTTGTTGAAGGCTACTGGTACAGGACGATATTATGGGAGGTGCCATTGCTATGCCTCATCTCTGAAAATTATTATGCGCTGCACCCGGATAAGCGCAACGACAATGAGGAAGCGGCGGCAAAAACCAAGCAAAAGATAGAGGCATTTGGGGCATTGGGAGTGACCGTCGCCGAATTCGGGACGAGAAGACGTCATTCGTATGAGGTGCAGGACCTCGTTGTAAAATTGCTGGCGGAATATGGCCGGCCTTTCGTGGGCACAAGCAATGTACATTTTGCACATTTACATGGAACGAAGCCTATTGGCACGCACGCGCACGAATGGTTTATGTTCCATGGCGCGAAATACGGTTTCAAAATGGCCAATACTTTGGCCCTCGAGCACTGGATCGATGTGTTCCGCGGCGACCTTGGTATAGCACTGTCCGATACATTTACCACGAACGAGTTCTACGAGATATTCGATAAAAAATTTGCCAAGCTTTTCGACGGCGTGCGGCACGACAGCGGCGATCCTGTTGAATTTGCAAAGAAGACGATTTCCCACTATGAGAAACTGGGGATTGATCCCCGAACGAAGACGATTATTTTTTCAGACGCATTGACGGTCCCGAAAGTACTAAGGATCGCAGATTATTGCCGCGGACGTATCGGCATGTCCTTTGGCATTGGTACTAATTTTACCAACGATGTAGGCCTTAAGCCAATGAACATAGTTATAAAAATGACCGAAGCGCTCCCCGAGGCCGAGCCGTGGACGCCCGTTGTAAAGCTTTCTGATGAGAGAGCGAAATATACCGGCAGTTTAGACACGATCGCCCTTGCCCGGGCCGTATTGCAGATACCGGAATAACAACCCATCGCATTATTCAACATTTCATCCGGTTGATGCTTGCTTGCTGCGAAAAAATGTAAAAACTTCGCGGTATCGCCTCAATCCTTTAACATGAATCATCTTTCAGCACCTGGGATCATTATGGGCATTTTTTCCCTGATCTGCGTTGTTATTTTCCTGCTTGTGTTGAGAAAGGCAGGCTACAGGACCGGATGGACGACCGACCGGCAAAACTCTTTTTTTGCCCGGGCGGTGATCATTGCCGCTCTATGGATGATTGTCATTTCGACGCTCGCGCTTGCGGGCGTGTTCAGGAATTTTTCGAAACTGCCTCCACGGCCAGTGTTAATGATCATTATTGCAGTCGTGCTATTGTTGGTGCTCAGCTTTTCTAAGTCGGTTACCGCCATATTGCAGGTGATGCCACCGCATTGGCTCGTGCTGGCTCAATCCTTTCGCATTGGCGTAGAAATACTGCTCTATTTATCGTTCACGAAGAAATTGATCCCGGTTCAAATGACTTTCGAGGGATACAATTTTGATATCATTAGCGGCCTTCTCGCTTTGCCCGCGGCATGGATCATGGCTACGAATGCAAGGGCATCTAAAGTAACAGGCATCGCTTATAATATTATAGGCCTTTTGCTGTTGGTGAATGTGCTGGTGATAGCGGTGCTTTCCATGCCCACATCACTGCGAAGGTTTACAAATGAACCTTCATTGAATATCGTAGGCGAGTTCCCCTTTATTTTGCTTCCGGGCGTACTGGTCGTGTT
>DATMHB010000245.1:0-5104 GCA_035555175.1 Flavisolibacter sp.
ACCCGGCTATTTTCAGGTATTCTCCCAGTGTTATTGCATTCACGAGTGGCTGATCAAAATCTTCGGCATAGCCATTTTGCTGGGCATAAATACCCGTAAGAAGACAGGCCCGCGAAGGATGACATTTGGAAGTGTTGTGAAATTGCCTGAGCCGAACTCCCGATGCAGCGAGCTTGTCGAGATTCGGCGTCAGCACTTCACTTCCGTAACATCCGATGTCCGACCATCCGAGGTCATCGGCGCAAATCAGCAGAATATTGGGACGTTTGTCTGCTACTTTTGAAGGCGGCCTGGTGCCGGAGAAAAAACACGCCACGGCACAACATACCCCCAATATTATTTTTATTCTTCGCATAAGCTTTATTGTTGGTTCCTGAAATTGCGCATCTTTCCTTCCAGCCGCGGGTAAGTTTCCCATATTTCGGGATGGCTGCCCAGCCTCGTATCTTTTGTCTGCACCAGCTTATCATCCAGCTTTTTTTTCAGCGCTGCAAAAATTCCTGCATAGCGGCGGGCCCCGGCCAGATTGTGCAGACAACTGCTATCTTTTTGAAGGTCATAGAGCTCATATTCGGGACGTTTTTGGCCCATGGCTGCATTGAAATATGCGGCGACATCCGGATCGTTGCGATGCGCGATCAGGTATTGTTTTGACGGTCCATCGTCGATATCATAAAAGGCATCATGCAAGGAACTGTCCTGCAAAAGCTCCTGCGGATCGCCTGCAGGCCACCGTTCGGGATGAAAATTGCGTATCAGTAAATAATGATCCCATCGAATACTGCGCATCGGATATCCCATGTTGTTGAATCGCGAAAAAGAATGCCGTTCGCGGCCCGCATAGACCGCATTTGAATGGTACGCTTTCAAGTTACCATTCAATAAAGGCAGCAGGCTTTGCCCGCTTAAGATATGATCGCTTTGGAGCCCGGTGGCGGCAAGGATCGTTGGTGCGAGATCAATTGAACTGACGAGTACATCAATTATCTGTCCGGGCCGGACCTTGTTGCCCCAGCAAATGGCCAACGGCACGTGAATGCCGGCATCTGTACAATTGGCTTTGGCAAAAGGGAAAGACATACCGTTATCGGCAGTAACGATGATGATCGTATTATCGAATTCGCCACAGCGCTTCAGTTCATCGATGCATTTTACAAGATGTGAATCGAACCATGAGATCTCTGTTGCGTAATCAAGCAGGTCGCTCTTAATAGCATTCTTTTGCGGAAGGAATCCTGGAACTGTCGCCTGCTGCAATGAATAACCGTTTTTCAGCCATGAACTGTCTTCGAAAGGACGGTGGGGCTCATTTGTACCTAACCAGAAATAAAATGGCTGTCCGGGCTTACGGTCTTTAAGGAACTCTATAAAATTAGCCGTGTAGTCTGTTTTTGAAATGCCACTGTAAGGCGGGGTCAGGGTATGCTTATTGAATTCGGGGCCTGCAGGGTTGTGGCTGCGGCCAGACACTTCCCAATTTCCAGGCGCCCAGCCCTTGCCCGTATAACCGCTCCTGTAGCCGGCCTTTTCAAGGATGTCGGGGAAACAGGAATATTTAGATGAAAAAGAGCTCGCATGAGAGCCTGCTTCTTCAATCTGCCAGGGATAAAGACCGGTTAATATGCTGGCACGCGAAGGGCTGCACCCCGGAGACGTGACATAAGCTTTTGTAAAGAGTGCGCCTTGTTTTGCAACAAAATCAAAGCCGGGCGTCGCCACCATACGGCTCCCGTAAGCAGAAGCATGCGGATACGATTGATCATCGGAGATGACAAATAAAATATTTGGCCTTTGCGCAGTAGCAATGGTGCAGAGCACAAAGTTGAGAGTTCCCCACAATAGCAATCGTAGCATGATCAGTCGCATTTGAACTTTCGGTTTTTCATTCCATAGAATAAGGAATGGCGCCGGAACGGGAGCGTCGATTACGGCCAGCTAACAAAAGCTGCGTCCGCAGACGAAACCTTTCAAACAAAAAACAAATAAGACTTTCCCAACCGAAGCAATGCGGTTAGCGTTACAGCAATTTTAAAATGTAATTACAATGTATCTATATTTTCAAACCGTCATCCTGTTTTCAGGCAGAATATTTATGCAATCGTTGCCGAAATCGATGTCGAAACCGACCAGTTTTTTATTTGCGGATTTTATTTCGCGGCTGCCTGCAAACCAAAGGCCGGCGCGGGCTTTTCATGAAACATAAAAATTTGTTCACGTAAAAAAGTTTTGAGACATTAACAGCCGGTTGTTATAGCTATCAGAATGTTTACGTCAATAGTTGCAGAGAACGGAACGAAGTCTAAATTGTGAAGCAATCCGATTTAATATGGCCCAGGTAACATTAAAGACGCTCGCTAAAAAATTAAACCTATCGGTTTCTACTGTATCAAAAGCCTTCCGCGACAGTTTTGATATCAGTGCCGATACAAAAGAAAAGATATTGGCGCTGGCGGCTTCAATGAACTATCAGCCTAATGCAATTGCGAGCAGCCTCAGAACCAACAAGAGCAAAACCATCGCTGTTATCCTTCCGGAGATCGCCAACCATTTTTTTCACCTTGCCATCGACGGCATTGAATCAATTGCAAGCGAAGAGGGCTACCATGTGTTAATTTACCTGACCCATGAAGATTACAAGAAGGAGGTAGCTTTTACCAAACTTGCAGAAAACAAAAGAGCTGATGGAATAATCGTTGCCCTCTCGCAGCAAACGAATCGGTTTTCACATTTTGCGGACGTGGTCAGCCGAAATATTCCATTGGTCTTTTTTGACCGCATCCATGAACACGCAAAAGCCCCCAAAGTGTCCACGAATGATTTTGAAAGCAGTTACAGGGCCACCGAGCATTTAATAAAGCAAGGGTGCAAAACCATTGCACATCTTACGTTTTCCGGCAGTCCATCGATCGCTGTAAGAAGACAGGAAGGTTATTTAAAAGCGCTGCGCGATTATAATCTGCGGTCGGATCCTTCACTGATCGTCCAAAGCACCGGTAAAAATGAAAGAGACCTGAAAAACATAAAGGCGCTGCTGAGCGGAAAAAGCAGACCGGATGGTATTTTCTCCGGCCTTGAAAAAATGGCGATGATCAGTTATGAAGCCTGCGCGCAACTGGATATATCCATACCTGAAGAGATCAGGATCATCACCTATTCCAACATGGAAATTGCGCCGTTGCTGAATCCTCCGCTGTCGACCGTAACGCAGCCGGCATTTCAGATCGGAAGGAATGCCGCAATATTACTTTTTCAAATGCTAAAAAAAGGCAGCAATTATCTGACTAGGGAACACCTGGTTATTGATTCGCAGCTTATGTTGAGAAGATCAACATTGCTTTCGTCTTTCTTCTTTTTCCTGGAGAGCCTGCCTGTATAGGGAACCAGGTTGAGCTGTTGTTGATGTGCACAAACAACATTTCAAACAAACATTGAAGCTCGCTACCCTTGTTGGTGTTCTCACCAATCATTTTTATGGGGGTTTGCTGACAGCAAGGTCGAGACCGGGAATAAAGCCGGACTACGCCAAGGCTTCGACCGGTAAAGACCACTTGCGCTAAGGCTTCGGCGGATAAAGCCCGCCAAGGCCAACGTTACGAACGAGAGAGCCGTCTACCTAAGGCTGCGACGGAAAGACGGGGAGCGACGGACAGTCGCACAAGTTGCCTTTAATATCGTTTTGCGTTTGATCTTTTCGCTCCGTTCAATGCTGCGCCAAACATTTGCGTACTACGTCATCATAGATGCTCGCCGCAAACACATCATACTCCAGAAATGTGTCGGGCTTTGTATAATAAGCGCACGCTCCTATTCTCCGGCATCGCTCGGCATAAGGAACAAGCGGCGCCGTAGTTAGAATGACTACAGGGATATGTGAAAGCGTACTGTTTGTTTTTATATCCAAGATCAACTCATAGCCATTTCTAACAGGCATGTTAAGATCAGAGACGACCAATTCAGGATATGAGAATGTAGACGCTTCAAATAACTTCAGCATCTCGCTCCCGTTCTCCGCTTCCGCTACCACCTCATACAGGCCACTTTGAGTGAAGCCCTCTTTCATAAATAGCCGCTCGTCGTCATTGTCTTCAACAAGAAGGACCTTAATCTTTTTAGGCATTGTTCATGGGTTGAGCTTAAATATACCATCATTCCGGATGAATGATGAATCAGGATGAATATATTTTTAAATGGAACTGCCTGATGGACCCGTCAATGCGGGCCACGGCTGAGGATAGCCGCTTTTCGGGACCGGTCATAAACTCATCCATTTACTTTGTGATGACCGAGCTGTAAAATTTGAGGACGTGCAAGGCTGTGAAAAATATGGGCAGCCTTCCATTTTTACTGTAGCGGCCGCTTGTTCCAAAGATGCTGGCAACTTCCGTCGCGGTTTCTGCCCCCGACCTTCCGCAACGGGACATTATGCTCTTTTGGTTACCTCAAATTTGCAGCGGGTCACAAATTGTGACACGAGCGAATTGAGATTGGAAAAAGTAACCGGTTTGGTGATAAAATCGGCGTCCAGATCCTGCGCAAAAAATTTGTCTTTCGGATTATTCGAAGTACTAAATAAGACAACGGGAACTTCTTTCAAATCATCGTTGCTCCTGATCTTTTGCAACAATTCCTTGCCGTTCATGACCGGCATATTAATGTCTATAATGACAAGGCAGGGGAGAGAACCCTGATCCTTCATTGTTTTCAGTTTGGACACAGCATCCTGTCCGTTGTAGGCATTGATTACCCTTAGATTCGAGGTATATTTTTCGAAGGCTTCTGCGATAAGCATCAGGTCGTCGTGGTCATCATCCACGTAGAGAATGGTGTAGCTTGTATTCATAAACGGCGGTGGTAAAGCAAGCAAAATTACTGAGGAACATCATCCGGAACTGGCCTCAGCAAGCCTTTATCAATTTTTTATAAGGTAGCAAACTCAGCACTGGCGCAGCGTTTCAAATGGTGTCATAAGCGGGACCTGCAGACCGGAAACCAAATGACCTTATCACTTTGATTGGCTTTTACAACTTTCTAACCGAAAACGATTACTCTATGCTAAACCGCGGTTCAACCGGCGAGCTTTTTTGCAAAAAGGTCGGAACAGGAG